>CAZZFJ010000005.1:0-52445 GCA_964653415.1 uncultured Erysipelothrix sp.
TCTGTGAGTTCAAAGTAATAATCTTCAAGTTTTTTAGTATTTTTAATGATTTCATGAATTTGAATATCATGTTTGAGTAAATCCATCAAGAGTGTTTTGTTGAGGTTTTGTACTTCAACTTCAATATATTTTTCATTGACGGAAGTAGTTTCAATTTGATAAGACTGCATTAGAATTTCTGAGGTCAGTTTGTTATTTGAAGTACTTAATTGGATCGAAAAGCTATCCTGATTTCTAAATTCACTTTTATCCAATTCTTTTAAAATAATTCCATGATCTATAATACCAAATCGATCAGCCAGTAAATCCAGTTCACTTAGTATGTGAGAAGAAATGACTAAGGTCTTTTGGTGTTTCTGATTTAAGTCTCTTAAAATATTACGTACTTCAACAATGCCTTGAGGATCCAGGCCATTAATAGGCTCATCTAAGATTACGATATCAGGATCACCCATTAATGCATTAGCAATCCCTAATCTTTGCTTCATTCCCATGGAGAAAGCTTTATAGGGTTTATGAATTCCATAGAGTCCTACGATCTTTAAAACACGTTCCACTTCCTTTTTATCACTGATTCCCTTGAGTTTTCGGTAATATTCTAAGTTTTGGGTAGCATTTAAGTAATCATAAAAGTTTGGATTGATATAAAAACCAATATGGGATCGCTCATGTCTTAATTCATGACCATTATTGCTACCAGAGATGGACATTGACCCTTCAAAGGGGTCACTTAAACCCAGGATGAGTTTAAATAATGTGGTCTTTCCAGCTCCGTTTTTTCCAATGAGTCCATAGATTTTTCCTTTTTCAATGGAAAGGCTAGCTTTATTAACGGCATAGAATTCATTGTATTTTTTAGATAGTGCATTTATTTTAATTGCATTTTTCGTCATAATGTATCTCCTTCGTATTGTTGTATTAGTATACTAGCACATAGATACAGAGATGTAAACATAAATGATACTTTTTATGTAAAGTAAGCCATGTAAAAAGGCTCCTTCGATACAGATCGAAAGAGCCTTTAGTTAAAGATAAAAAAAACCCACTAAACAGTGGGGATTATTACACTATGGGGCGACTGACGGGACTTGAACCCGCGAATGCCGGAACCACAACCCGGTGCGTTGACCAACTTCGCCACAATCGCCATGTGCCTATTAATAATACATCAAATTTATCGCTTTGTAAATAGTTATTTTTAGAAAGAGCTTTTTGTGGTATAGTATTATAGAAAAAGGAGGTCATTATGAAAATAGCGATTGTGACAGACTCTTCTGCTGCAATATCATTGCAGCGAGAACAAGAACTGGGCATTACCGTACTGAGGATGCCACTTGTTGTCGATAATGAAGAACATCTGGAAGGAAAAACTATCTCGCGTGAATCTTTAATTGAAGCGATGTTAATGGGAAAAACAGTGCGAACATCTCAACCCAACATTCAATACACGATAGATACCTTTCATGATTTATTAAAAGAAAATGACCATATAATTTATTTACCAATCTCAAAACATTTAAGTGGAACTTATGATACTGCCCATATGATAGCTCAAGATTTTGACAATCGTCTTACCGTAATTGACACAAACTTTGTTAGTTGGCCTTTACAAAGAATGGCTATGGATGTAATGGAGCTTGTTGAAAAAGGGTATAGTCCTGAAGCGATAAAAGAGATTATTGAATCTCAGTCCTTCATGTATGCTGTACTGATTCCTGAAGACATTCAATACTTAAAACGTGGTGGAAGAATTAAGCCAGCAGCAGCTGCGGCAGCTAATTTGCTGAAAATAATTCCAATCTTATCCGTAACTGAAGGTGAAATTGATTTGTATGATAAAGTAAGAACGCATAAGAAATCACTTTTAAAAGGGTATGAAAAAGTTTTAGAGTTCAGTCCGCATGAAGATTATCACTGGGCTGTATTAAATGGTGGTGCTAGTGATGATCTGGTGGCATCAATTGTAAATGATTTAAAAGAAAGAACTGGTCAAGAAGTTTACAGTGGATTCCTTTACCCTGCTGTATTAGCACATACGGGTCCTGGTACTGTAGCTTTTGTAGCCGTTAAGAAAATAGAGGAGTTATCATGAATTTTATAGAATCAAAATTAGTTCAAGCATTGGAAAAAAGTTTAAAAGAGAGCTTTGATTTTACAGCACCTGAGAATTTCATTAATCTTGAAATTCCCGGACGTCCAGAACAAGGGGACTATGCAAGTAATTTAGCCATGCGACTCACAAAAGAGTTGAAAAGAAATCCCCGCGAAATTGCCCAAATCATCGCAGATTATGTTCAAGACTTAGAACTGATTGAAAAAGTTGAAGTTGCAGGTCCTGGATTTATTAACTTTTTTATTAAACCAACAGTTTTGGCACAAGTTATCCATACAGTATTGGATGAAGGCCATGCCTTTGGTTCCAGTAATCATCATAGTGATGAGGTTGTGATGGTGGAATATGTTTCAGCCAACCCAACAGGACCTTTGCATGTGGGACATGCTCGTGGTGCTGCTTGGGGAGATGCTTTAACTCGTATTATGAAATTTGCGGGTTATCGTGTCAATCGCGAATATTATATTAATGACTTAGGAAATCAAATTACCAACTTATCACATTCACTTTATGCTCGTTATTTACAAGCTCAAGATATTGAAGCAACACTTCCAGAAGATGGCTATCATGGTCCAGATATTGTAGAAATTGCCGCTGAGGTCTTGGCTTCTGAAGGAAATAAATGGAATAATAAAGCCCAAGAGGAATGGGAACCCTACTTTAAGGAACTTGGAATTCAGTTAGAGCTCAAACGCATTAAAGAAGATTTAAAGTTCTTTGGTGTGGAATTTGATGCTTGGTCTTCTGAAAAATCCTTGTATGAAGAAGGCTTAGTTGAGCAGGTCCTTGAAGATTTAAAGGAAAAAGGCGTTACTTATGAAAGTGAAGGCGCTTTGTGGTTTAAATCTACAGATTATGGTGATGACAAAGATCGCGTTTTAATCAAGAGCGATGGCTCATATACCTACCTTGTACCCGATATTGCCTACCACTTAAATAAACTCGCAAGAGGCAATGATAAACTTCTAAATCTATGGGGTGGCGATCACCACGGCTACATTCCTCGAATGAAAGCGGCTTTAGAAGCATGTGGTCATAAAAATGTACTGGATGTGGATATTATTCAAATGGTACGTTTGATTGAAGATGGCCTTGAAGTTAAAATGTCGAAAAGAACAGGAAATGCAGTTGGCTTGGTTGAACTTGCTGAAGACATATCGGTGGATGCTGCACGATACTTCTTTGTTTCACGCTCACTTCAAACACCTTTAGATTTTGATTTGAACTTAGCCCGATCAAAAACCAATGAAAACCCCGTCTATTATGCCCAGTATGCTCATGCGCGAATCTCAAGTTTAGTAAAGCGTGTGGGTGAGATTGAAGAACCTAAAGTGATTGATGGTTTAGTTCATCCTAAAGAGATTGAACTGTTAAAGACCATAAACGAATTCCCTTCTATCGTCTCTTATACAGCGAAGACACGACATGTTCACAATATTCCAAACTATATTCAAAGTCTATCACAAATGCTTCACTCCTATTATGGTGAAGTTAAGATTAATGATGCGACAAACTTGAATTTAACAGCCCAAAGAATTAAGCTGCTTTTAGCGGTTCAAACTACTCTAAGAAATGCCTTAAATTTAATTGGTGTCTTTGCACCTGACTCCATGTAATCATCAGAAGCTTCTCATTTTTGAGAGGCTTTTTTTTATAATATCACTTTAAAGATATTTAAAATCATGATAAATTTATATTAAGTGTTTAGGAAAGGGAAAGATGAAGTATTTTCATCAGGAAAACAAGTGGAAAAATATACGCAAGGAATTCAAATATTGGAGGCAATGGTAGGAAACGGAAAGGACAATGTTGTGGCACTCGCAACAATTTCAAAACAACTGAGTCCACAAGGTCTTGTAAGACCCAATGTTCGTGATGTGGATGCCATGTATGAAGCGGGCGCATTCTATATTGTGAGTGATGCAAGAAGTCATAAAGTTTTGGAAATTGATGCGCATCAAGAAGTCAGTGTTTCTGCAAACTTTGAGGATTTTCATAGTTATGGTGTTGCGCGTAATTTAGGTTGGGTGTTAAATCCTGAAAATGCTTTGCTTCGCGATAAGTTAAAGAAAGTATTTGAAGCATGGTATGAACCCACTAATAATGAACAAGATCCCAATACGGTCTACATTGAGGTCAAGCTAACTCAAGGCTGTCTACGCTTAAATCATGGTAAAGAGTTTTATCATTTTGATTTTGAAAAACAGACCGCCAAACATGAACTATTTGAATAAAAAGGAGTGATTCAATGAAGCGAATCATCATTATCGGACTGTTGTCTTTAGCTCTTATAGGTATATTTTTACTGCTGTCTCAAAAACAATATATCCCCCCAATAATACAAGAAACGCTACCAAGTAAATATGAGACTATCGATTACAAATATCAAAAATCCTTTATGGATGGCGGTGAAGTGTATATGTTGGTAAAGTTTCAAGAGCAAGATCTCAACCTTCTGAAAAATAATTCTAACTTAAGAGAACATAAAACTCAGACAACAAACTTCAAAAATATGTATCCACTTGTGGAAGATAAAGATGTGTTAAATAAGTTACAATCAGACTCTTTTGAATCCTTTTATAGTTATCGAAAAAATGGTCAAGAATTAATGTATCTAGTTTTTTTTGACAATCAAGAAGTGGCGCTATTTTTTACGCCTTATTTAAATACTCCCTAAAAAAAGAGCTTCACCACAATGTGAAGCTCTTTTTAAATGAGTGTCATGAGATAGGATATTAATAAATCGTTTTGATTTTTTAAATCCAGTTGTGTATCTTTCTTATACTTATCAATACGATAAATCAGTGTATTACGGTGAAGATAAAGTTGTGTTGCGGATTGAGCAATATTGCCACTGGTTTCCCAAAGTGTTTGTATCATATCTGACAAATCGGAATCACTTTTTATAAGCTCATAAACATAAGGATTTATTGAGGCAAGGTCCAGTTCTTGAATTAACTTTTGATGTATATACAAATTGTTGATGGTATCAATTCTTTGTGTAGTAAAAGCTAAGTATTCTATTTCAAGCTTCAATGTTTGTTCAATATCTTTTGTATAGCGTTGTTTATTGCCGATCAGAAATTGTAAGTCTAAGTTGAGTTCTAGTTTCAAAAGGTCTAAGATTTCATACAGACTGTCTTCTAATGGTTCAGGAATTTCATGAATCATAATCGCAAAGCTATCTGAGTTTATTTGGATTGTGTCAAGTGCATTAAAATAAGACGCGATGGACTCATTCACAAAATCATGATTGTCTTTGACGCCTTTATAGTAAATAAAAAATATATCTTGGTTTAAGAGTGAATCTTTTAGAATGAAATTCATAGATACCCCTTTCTTTGTGCACTTTAACTATATCATATTTTTGGGTCACTGATTATAATAAATATAAATTAGGAGGACTTATAATGGCAAGTATTACATTAAAGAACATTTATAAAAAATATGATGGGAATGACAAATATTCCGTTACTGATTTTAATCTAGAAATCCAAGATTCAGAATTCTTGGTAATTGTTGGACCCTCAGGATGTGGGAAATCCACAACCATGCGTATGATTGCTGGTTTAGAAGATATTTCTGCAGGAACCATTTCAATTGGAGATCGCATCGTTAATGATGTAGAACCTAAAGACCGTGATATCGCAATGGTTTTCCAAAACTATGCTTTATATCCACATATGACTGTTTATGATAATATGGCTTTTGGTTTAAAATTAAGAAAAATGCCAAAAGATGAAATTGATAAATTAGTGAATGAAGCAGCAGAAATCTTAGGTTTAACCAATTATCTAAAACGTAAACCTGCAGCCTTATCAGGTGGTGAAAGACAACGTGTTGCTTTAGGACGTGCAATTGTGCGTAATGCGCAAGTATTCCTTATGGATGAGCCGCTATCAAACTTAGATGCAAAACTTCGTGTTACCATGCGTGCTGAAATTTCTAAATTACACCAACGCTTAGGTACAACTACGGTCTATGTTACCCATGACCAAACTGAAGCGATGACTATGGCAGACCGTATTGTTATTATGAGTGCAGGACATATCATGCAAGTTGGAACACCCCGTGAAGTGTACAATAAACCTGCAAATATCTTTGTAGCTGGATTTATTGGTTCACCTGCAATGAATTTCTTTAAAGTTACTTATAAAAATGGAAGAATTTCCGATGGCGATTCACTGGATCTACCGGTACCTGAAGGTAAAGTTAAGATGTTAGATGAACAAGGCTATGATGGAAAAGAGTTAGTCTTTGGTATTCGTCCTGAAGATATCCGTAGTGAACAACTCGTTTTAGATTCAAATCCAGAATCTGTTGTACAAGCTAAAGTTGTTGTTTCAGAACTATTAGGTGCTGAAGTTATGCTTTATGCAGAAGTGGGTTCTCATGAGTTTATTGCACGTGTTGGTGCAACAGATCTTCATACAGCCGGTGCTGAAGTACAATTATCCTTTAACCTAAATAAAGGTCACTTCTTCGATCTAGAAACAGAAAACGTTATTAATTAATGATATTACGCCCTTTGGGGCGTTTTTTTTTGATGTCAAAAGAGTTGACAAGTAGGAGTGATTGAAGTATTATTGTATTAGCTTAATAGTACAAGGAGGATGTCTATGAGTACACTGAGTGGGTCAAGTGCAATTTACCTACAAATAGAAAAGCACTTTGAAACAGAGATTGCTTCTGGAAGACTTGAACCCGGTTCTAAAATAGATTCAATTCGTGCTCTAGCAGTGACATTTAAGGTTAACCCCAATACCATTCAAAAGTCACTTCAAGAATTAGAACGCAATGGATTAATTTATACTGATAGAACGAATGGAAAATTTGTAACAGAAGATAAGACAAAAATTAAGGATTTAAATATGAAACTCGCAAAAAGTTTAATTCAAACATTTGTAGAAGAATCTAAAAAATTAGATTTTACCTTAAAGGAAATTGAGGCGCTTCTTGAAGAGGCATGGGAGAGTGAACAATGACAGGATTAATTGAAATTAAAAATATTACCAAGAGTTATGGTAAGTTCAAGGTACTAAATAATGTGGACTTATCACTTGAAGGGGGTAAAATTGTAGGTCTTTGTGGTCCTAATGGGGCAGGTAAAACCACACTGATTAAAATGATTACAGGTTTATTAAGAGATTATGAGGGTGAGATTTTGGTTTCGGACAAACCCATTGGTCCTGAGTCTAAAGCTTTAATCTCCTATCTTCCAGATATCAATTACTTTAATGACAACATGAATGGTGAAAAAGCAAAAAGTCTATATATTGATATGTATGCTGATTTTGATCCGGTTGTCTTTGGTAATTTGATGAACCAAATGCGTCTTGATACACATATCCCTTTGAAAAAGATGTCAAAGGGGATGCGCGAGAAATTTCAACTGGCTTTGTGTCTTTCTAGACAAGCTGCGATCTATCTGTTGGATGAACCGATTGCTGGGGTTGACCCTGCATCACGAGATCTTATCATTGAAACAATTTTAGGGAATTATAGTGAAGGTGCCTTAATGGTAATTTCAACGCATCTTATTGCAGATATTGAAGCTGTTTTAGATGAAGTGATTTTTATCAACAATGGCGAAATTACATTACATGAGAATTGTGATATTCTAAGAGAAAGAACAGGACTATCGGTGAATGAACTGTTTAGAAAGGAATTCAAATGGTAATCAAATTAATTAAACATGAATTTAAAGATGCTAGTAGACGCTTTATGCCTATTATAGGAATGATTGTTGCTGCAAGCATCATCCTAACCATGACCATCAATATTGAAACGATTTATAGACAAGATATCGCTTTAGCGATGCTGATGTTGGTGCTTATGGGCTTGGGCGTAGCGGTCGTGGTCATGTCTTTTATGGCTTTTATTGATTTATTATATACATCCCTATACAACAAAAATGGCTACCGTTTGTTTACCTTACCTGTTGAAACATGGGAAATTATTACTGCGAAAATTACAGTCTATGCTTTATGGAATTTGATTGTGGGTGTAGTGACCTTTATTGCATTTTTGATTATTGCAGCCTTTAGTATTCCAGATTTCAACTCCATTTTGTTGGTGATGAAAAATTTCTTTGCATTTCTAAGAGAAGTCATTGAGCTGCGAGTCGTATTGGTGGTATTACTGGATTTAATCAGTAGTAACTTATTAACCATCGCCATCTTCCTTTTTGCAGGCAGTGTTATCAACTCACGTTATGTACAAAATCATCGTGGTATTAAAATGTTTATTTTATTCTTAGTTCTATCCGCTCTTTTCAATCAAATCTTTATGCTTGTGACATCCAATGCACATTTCGTATTGAATTTTGATGTGAATCCTGAAGTGTTTATGGATCCTAATTTTGATCCAACATTAAATGGTTGGGCCAATTGGCTTTACATTGAATCCGATTTAAAAGGTCTCAGAGATACAGCGCTTCTATCCGCTATTTATACCACAGTTTCACTCATGTTATTTTATGGAACTTCTTGGTTTTGGAATCATAAGTTAGAAATTATTGATTAAAAGAAAAAAGCTTCAACTTGAAGCTTTTTTTATTGAAAGAGGGCTCTAATAATCTGACTGCCAGAGATAAAGGTTCCGATAATGCTGAAGATGCTGGTTGCAAAAAAGATAAGAACAATCCGTAAGACACGATTTTGATACCACCCTTTGATTGAATTCATATCTTCACTAATATGATCAAAGTCTTTGGTAAAAGGGGGTCTGAAGTAGGCTTCAGTTAAACTAGCAAAGATTCCAACCGCAAGTACTGGAGATAAGATGCCGATAAAGGCTGTAAAAAATGATACAAGGATTGTCACGATATGTGCTTTGCTAAGAAGGGCACCTACTGCCGCTAAGCTGCTTGATAGCAAAATCCAAACTAAAAGTTGATTCAATCCCATTTGCGGAGATTTAAAGGTAAGTATTGTAAGGAGTAGTAAAAGAATACCAGGAATAATGAACCCGTTTATTGAGGATTTCTTTTTCTCTATTTTTTTATTTAATAAGGCTAAATCATAATCTTCATTAAGACTTTCAATCATTCCAGGAGCATGAGCTGCTCCGATGACTACCACAATGTTTTTATGGGATAAGTTCTTTATTTTCTGTGCCATGAACTGATTACGCTCATGAAGAATCACTTTTGAAATTTCTGGATAACTGCTGTCCAGTTCCTGAATTGAAGCAAGTAATAAATCACTTTCTTTGAGTTTTTCAACCTCTTCGCTGCTAACTTCCTCTTTTTCAAAAAGGCTGGTGATTAATGTAGCAGCTAAATTAATCTTCTTCCATAACCCGAAGTTTGCCCATAAGCGGTTCATTGTCACTTTAATATCACGGTCTATGTATTGTATGGGTATAGCGTGTTCTTTAGCGCTTAAAATGGCTTGTTTCATCTCTGCCCCTACTTCAGTGTCCAGATCATCTGCGATCTTTCGTTGGTAAGTGGATAGGATGAGATTGGCAATAAAGTTTGGAAGTTTTTTTCCTTTAATGATAGCTTTAATGTCAATATCCTGAGATGTAGGATTCATGAGTGATTGAGCACGGGAATAATCAAGTTCAATACAGACAGTATCTGGCTGAATTGAATCGATCGCTTCTTTAACCTCAAGGACACTTTCTTTAGACACGTGGGCTGTTGAAATAATATGTATTGTTTTATCTTGGTGTTGTATTGTTTGCATATAAACCTCTTTACTTTTGGTGTACCTTTACTATATCATAATTCATCTTTCTTAGCCTGGCCTTTAGGAAATAAGATGAGATAGGGTGAATGGAGTCAAAACGTGTTAAGTGATGCGAATGTAGCTTAGCTTCAAGTTTTGTAGAATTCGTTCAATCTAAAGCAGTTCAAAGAAAACAAGATCTCATGGGAAGGTTTCTATTAGCTTTTCATACTCCAATCAAAAGTAAATATTGTCTTTTTAAAAGGGGTAAAAAGTATATTATTATCTAAAGTTGAGTTATGAAAAACTCATAAAAACAAACTTAGGAAAAGAATGTAATTTTGTAGCTTTATTATAGGGTAAAAGCTTTACAAAGTGTTATTGCTATGCTATTATACTAACGATATCAATATACCAAAGACAGTAACGGGGCAACCTTAATCATGTTACCGAGGTTAGTTTAATAAAAAAACTTACAACCCGTGTCTTTGACGCGGGTTTTTTAAATTTGTGTTTATTGATTTCCAATTATAACGGAGGTGAATACATTGAGTAATGCAATACTAGAAAGTAAAAAAGCAGTAGTAAGTGAAATCCAAGAGAAATTCCAAAATGCTGAATCAGCAATCATTGTTGAATATCGCGGATTAAACGTTACAGAAATTACAGCTTTACGCCGTCAATTGCACGAAGAAAACATTGATTTTAAAGTTTATAAAAATACAATGATGAGACGTGCTGTTGAAGGGACAGACTTAGAAGGTTTAACAGATGCTTTAACAGGACCAAACGCTGTAGCATTTAGTGATGATGCAGTTGCGCCAAGTCGCGTGCTTGCAACATTTGCGAAAAAACACAAAAAGTTAGTCTTAAAAGCAGGTGTTGTTGATGGAAATATTGTCAACCAAGACGAAATTAAAGAACTATCAGCACTACCAAACCACGATGGTATGATCGCTATGATCCTTGGAATGTTCCAATCACCCATTAGAAGTTTCGCATATGCAGTAAGCCAAGTAGCTGAAAAGCGTGCAGAACAAGGTGAAGCAGTACCAGAGGCAGTTGCAGAAGCAACAGTAGAAGAAACTACAGAAATCACAGAAGAAAACTAAAAACAGGAGGAATTTTAAAATGGCTAAATTAACAGCAGAAGAACTAATTGCATCCCTAAAAGAGATGACAATCTTAGAACTAAATGAATTAGTAAAGGCAATCGAAGAAGAATTCGGTGTCAGCGCAGCAGCACCAGTTGCAGTTGCAGCAGCAGGTGGAGACGACGCACAAGACGAAGGTCCATCACAAGTAACAGTTACACTTACAGGTGTATCAGGAAGTAAAGTTGGCGTAATTAAAGTATTACGTGACATTACAGGTTTAGGAATGATGGATGCTAAGAAATTAGTAGACAACGCTCCTTCAGCAATTAAAGAAAACATTACACCAGCAGAAGCAGATGAGTTAAAAGCTCAACTTGTTGAAGCTGGAGCAGAAGTTGAAGTTAAGTAAGTTTAACTTTACAGTCGAAAGGGTGGTGGCATGATGAGTCATTACTTTACAAACGACAAAACCTTGAAGCAAAACCGGAGAGAAATATCTTTCCGGTTTTTAGGCATAGACTATCAATTGATTTCTGATGATGGTGTCTTCTCAAAAAGCGCCTTTGATCAAGGGACTGAAAGTCTTTTGGAAGTCGTGGTAAAAGAAGACATAAAGGGTAGTGTCGCTGATTTAGGATCTGGAATTGGTGTTATTGGTGTTATACTCCATGACCATTTTGATGTTCAAATGACTGGTTTTGATGTCAATCAAAAGGCAGTTGATTTGGCAAATATCAATTACAGAAAATACCATGTGAATGGCAATAACATTCTAAATGATGGCCTCAGCGGAACCTTTGACCATATTATCAGTAATCCCCCCATTAGAGTGGGGAAAACAATCCTTTATAGACTCTTTGAACAGGCACATGATTCCTTAGTAGATAAGGGTAGCTTTATCTTTGTAATTCGAAAACAGCATGGCGCAAAAAGTGCTCAAGAGCGTTGCATCGAATTATTTGGGAATTGTGAACTTTTAAAGAAAAATAAAGGGTATTACATATATAAAGCAACTAAAATTGACAAATGACAATGACTATGCTAATATTATAAATTGCATAAGAGTGTTATTTCTATGCGCTTTTTGCATTTAAAAAACACTATAGAAAGGATGGCATAAATGGCGAAAAACCAAGTTTACAACGTAAGGAAGTTTGGAAATAAAGCAACGCGTAGGGACTATTCTCAGGTCAGTGGTACCTTAGATTTACCTAACTTAGTAGAAATCCAAACTGAAGCTTATAAGTGGTTTATTAATGAAGGTTTACAGGAGGTTTTCGATGAAGTGTATCCCATCGTAAGCCATAATGATAATGTTAAACTGTACTTCGAAAGTTTCGAATTTGATGAACCAAAAGAAAATGTAAATACTGTAGACAAATGCCGTGAACGCGAAGCAACCTATGCTGCTCCTTTGAAGGCAAAAATGAAGTTAGAGATTTTTGATCGACAAACAGGAGAAGTCATTGAAAAAGAAAGCGAAGAAGTTTTCTTAGGTGACTTACCAATTATGACTGATTGGGGTACCTTTATTATAAATGGTGCTGAGCGTGTAATCGTGTCACAAATTGTTCGTTCCCCGGGAGCCTATTTCAAGTCTGAAATTGATGCTCGTACCAACCGTGAAACATTCTCAACCGAACTGATTCCAAGTCGTGGTACTTGGCTAGAATATATGAGTGATGATCGTAAAGGTTTAGAAAACCGCTTCATCAACATGAAGGTAGACCGTAAGCGTACGATCATTTCTACCATTCTATTCAAAGCATTTGGAATGAGTCTTGATATAGTCGAAGGTGAAGATACACTTTCAACAACTGATTTTAAGAAGTTCTTAAATATTTTAGGCATGCCTGTCTATGAAAATATTGATGAAATTGATGATGAAGGACGCGATTTCCTTGCCCTTTATACCCATCTTTATTCTTCATACTTTGGAAACTATGTAGAAATCAGTAATACACTTAATTTAGATAAAACTGTAACATACGAAGATTCTTTAAGAGCAATGTTTGAAAACCAACGTGTGGATGAAATTCCTACAACTGATGGTGCTGTTAACTTAATGCAAGCAAAATTCTTAGATCCTCGTCGATATGACTTAAATAAAGCAGGACGCTACAAACTTCATAAGAAATTAGAAGGATATAGCCGTCTAAAAGATAATTTCCTTGCTTTTGATTTATTAGATGCAAAAGGAAATGTTGCTTTCAAAAAAGATACCCATATTCATACCCGTGATTTACTCAATGAAGTAAAAGAAGTTTTAGGAGCAGGACAACAAATGGAAGTCTTCCCTCTTAAAAATATTTTCTCTTACCCTGAAATAATCACAAAAACAGTCACAGACGATCTTGTATTAGATTATCGTATTCTAGCGGCTGAGATTGATGGTATTGAAAAGGGTACAGTGTTAACACCAAAAGAGTTGAAAACACTTAAAGGAAAAGACATTCAAATTTATGCGGGAATTTTAGCCCATAAGGTAGAATTGACTCAAAGTAATTTTGAAACGGTCTTAAACTATGGTCCACGTCTCTTTACTTTAGGTCGCTTGACTGATAAAGAAGGCAATGACCTAATGAGTGCACGTGAATTACCTATTGTAGAGCGATACTTAGAGAATGTTGAGCCATCCAAACTCACAAAAACAAATCTCAAGTTGATTGCAGAAACACTAGAAACTCAAGATTTAGACCTTTACTTAATCGGTGCAGCCGTTCAGTCCATTTATGCTAAAACTTCTCTTGATAGTGAAGTAGTTAAAGTTGTCGGTAATGACCCATTCTTAAGTAAAACAACATTAGTACCATCAGATATTTATGCACAATATTCATATTTCTTAAACTTGATGAATCATGTGGGTGAAGAAGATGACATTGATCAACTTGGAAACAGACGTATTCGTACTGTAGGTGAGTTGATTCAAAATCAATTTAGAATTGGTTTAAGTCGTATGGAACGTGTGGTAAAGGAGCGTATGTCTATTTCAGATAGTGCTACTTTAACACCTAAATCATTAACCAACGCACGTCCATTAACAGCTATGGTAAAAGAGTTCTTCTCCTCATCGCAGCTATCACAATTTATGGATCAAACCAATCCACTAGCAGAATTAACCAACAAACGCCGTATTTCAGCTTTAGGACCTGGTGGTCTTACAAGAGATCGTGCTGGGTATGAAGTTCGAGACGTTCATACATCTCACTACGGTAGAATTTGTCCAATCGAAACACCTGAAGGACCTAATATTGGTTTGATTTCTAACTTAACCAGTTATGGAAAAATTGATCAATATGGATTCATTCAAACACCATATCGTATCGTGTTAGAAGATGGTTCAGTAACTGAAGAAGTTGTGTACCTATCTGCCGATGAAGAAATGGAATATGTTATTGCTCAAGCGAATGAGGTTATTGATGGAAAACTCCAAAACGAACAAGTAGTTGTGCGTTATCGTGGAGAAAACATCATGGCTGAAAGAGATACAGTTGAATTAGCGGATGTTAGTCCAAAACAAATTGTATCCGTTGCGACAGCTGCGATTCCATTCCTAGAAAATGACGATGCTTCTCGTGCACTTATGGGTGCCAACATGCAACGTCAAGCAGTACCACTTCTAAAACCAGATTCCCCTTATGTCGGAACAGGTATTGAACACCGTGTTGCTAAAGACTCGGGTTCTGCTGTTATTGCAGCTCATGATGGTATCGTTTCCTATGTTGATGCGAAAAGTGTCAAAGTTATGGGTGAAGATGGTGAAGTAAAAGATTATTCCTTACAGAAATTCCGTCGCTCAAACCAAGGGACTGCAGTAATTCAAAGACCTGTAGTTAAACTTGGAGAGAGAATCTATAAAGGAGATGTCCTTGCGGATGGTCCTTCTATGGATAAAGGGGAACTAGCCCTAGGACAAAACATTACTGTTGCCTTTATGACATGGCACGGTTATAACTACGAGGATGCGATCATTATGAGTGAGCGCCTTGTTAAAGATGACATCTATACATCGATTCATATTGATGAGTATGTATTAGAAGTTCGTGAAACAAAACTGGGTGATGAAGAAATCACAAGAGATATTCCAAACGTGGGTGAAGCAGCAACACGATATCTCAATGAAGATGGTATCGTCATGATTGGTGCAGAAGTACACGAAGGTGACATTCTTGTAGGTAAAGTAACACCAAAAGGTGTGACATCTGAATCACCAGAAGAAAAACTATTACTCGCAATCTTTGGTGAAAAATCAAAAGAAGTGCGTGACAACTCCCTTAAAGTTCCCCATGGTGGTAGCGGGATTGTTCAAGACATCAAACACTTTAAACGTGAAGATGGTCATGATCTGGATCCTGGAGTTAAAGAAGTTGTTAAAGTATATATTGTCCAAAAACGTAAAATTTCAGAAGGTGACAAAATGGCGGGACGTCACGGTAATAAAGGGGTTATCTCTAAAATATTACCTGAAGAAGACATGCCATTTATGGCTGATGGAACACCTATCGATGTTATGTTAAATCCACTTGGGGTACCAAGTCGTATGAACATCGGTCAAGTTCTTGAGCTTCACCTTGGATTGGCTGCTAAAAACTTAGGAGTTAAATTTGCTACACCCGTTTTTGATGGAATTAGTACAGATGAACTAACCAACATTATGAATGAAGCAGGATTGAGCTCAGATGGCAAGATGGTGCTTTTTGATGGACAAACCGGTGAGCAATTTGACGAACGTGTTGCAGTTGGGGTTATGTACCTTCTAAAACTGTCACACATGGTTGATGATAAACTGCATGCTCGTGCTACTGGACCTTACTCCTTAGTAACGCAACAACCTTTAGGTGGTAAAGCGCAAAACGGGGGACAAAGATTTGGTGAGATGGAAGTTTGGGCTTTATATGCCTATGGTGCCGCCCATACACTTCAAGAAATCTTAACTATTAAATCGGATGACATTACGGGACGTACCAAGACTTATGCCGCAATCCAAAATGGACGCGATATTCCTGAACCCGGAATTCCAGAATCCTTTAGAGTTTTAAAACATGAACTTCAAGCTCTTGCCTTGGATGTAAAATTCTTGGACGAAAGAGAAACAGAAGTTCAAATAAGCTTAACTGAAGGATTGGATGAAGATTTAAGTGAAACCACAGCGGAGTTAGTCGCTGATGAAGAAGAACTTGCTGAAATCGTCATGGTCGGCTACGACGATATTGACGGACAATAAGGAGGCTAAGCAATATGAGTATAAACAATTTTGCCTCAATTCAACTGGCCTTAGCTTCACCTGAGAGAATTTACGAATGGTCTCATGGTGAGGTTAAGAAACCTGAAACGATTAATTATCGTTCACAAAAGCCAGAGAGAGATGGATTATTCTGCGAGAAAATTTTCGGACCTTCAAAGGACTGGGAATGTGCTTGTGGAAAATATAAAAAAGTACGTTACCGTGGCGTTATCTGTGATAAGTGTGGCGTTGAAGTCACAAAAGCTGCAGTACGTCGTGAACGTATGGGACATATTGAGCTTGCAGCTCCCGTAGCACATATTTGGTATTTGCGCGGAATCCCATCCCAAATGAGTCTACTTTTAAATATCACTCCTAAAAATTTAGAAGAAATTATCTACTTTGTAAAATGGGTTGTTACAGATCCTGGTGATACCAAATTAGACTACAAGCAAATTTTAACTGAAAGAGAATATAGAGATTATCAACAAGAGTACGGTTTCTATAAGTTCAAAGCAGAAACAGGGGCAGAAGCAATTAAAACACTGCTAACTGAAATTGATTTGGATGGATCTCGTCAAGATATCTTGGATGAACTTGAAAATGCTAAAGGAGACAAACGTCGTCGCTTAATTCGTCGTTTAGAAACTGTCGAAGCATTCATTCACTCCGATAACAATCCTGCATGGATGGTACTTACTGTAGTGCCTGTCATTCCGCCAGATTTACGCCCTATGCTTCAACTGGATGGTGGACGTTTTGCAGCGAGTGACTTAAATGACTTATATCGTCGTGTTATTACAAGAAATAACCGTTTAGCACGACTCATCAACATGGGAACTCCAGCTATTATTGTTCAAAACGAAAAACGTATGCTCCAAGAAGCAGTAGATGCTTTAATTGATAATGGACGTCGTTCAAAAGCTGTTACAGGAGCTGGGGGTCGTCCATTAAAATCCTTGTCCCATAACTTAAAAGGGAAACAAGGACGTTTCCGTGGAAACTTACTTGGAAAACGTGTTGACTTCTCCGGTCGTTCTGTTATTGCAGTTGGACCAGACTTAAAAATGTATGAAGCAGGAATTCCAAAAGAAATGGCAATTCAACTCTTCAAACCTTTTGTAGTTAATGAAATGAAAAACAGAGGCATTGCCAATAACGCAAAAGCTGCTGAAAAAATGATTGATCGTCAAGATCCACGAATTTGGGACATCATGGAAGAAGTAATCCAAGACCACCCAATTCTACTTAACCGTGCACCGACCCTTCACCGTTTAGGGATTCAAGCCTTTAAACCTAAGATTATTGAAGGACGTGCAATCCGTTTACACCCACTAGCAACACCAGCATTTAATGCTGACTTTGATGGTGACCAAATGGCAGTTCACGTGCCTCTTTCTGAGATGGCACAAGCTGAAGCTGAAATTCTCATGTTGGGATCTAAAAACATTCTTGGACCCAAAGATGGTAAACCTATTGTTACACCATCACAAGATATGGTTCTTGGAAACTACTATCTAACGATGGAAGAAACCAAAGAAGAATTTTATGAAAAAGCCGCTGAACTAGAAGCTTTAGGCGATGTTCATACAGCAAAAAGATGGCGTACCTATGGTGATAACCAAGGTAAGGTCTTTAGAAATATGAACGAAGCCATGCTTGCAAATGAACATGGATTAATTCATATCCATACAAGAATTGCAGTAAGAGCTTCATCCCTCAGCAAATCAACCTTTACCCAAGCACAAAGCAGCATGTATCTTGTAACAACTTTAGGAAAACTTATTTTCAATGATATGTTCCCTGAAGACTTCCCTTACCTCAATGAAGTAAGCCGTGATAACTTTAAAATTACTCCGGATAAATTCTTCATTAAACCAGGAGAAAATATTCGAGAACGTATTGCTGCCATGCCTTTAAACAATGATTTCAAGAAGAAAGACTTAGAAGTAATTATCTCTGAAATCTTCGAAAGATATTCCATTGAAAAGACATCTGAAATTTTAGACTCAATTAAAGACCTTGGTTTTGAGCATTCCACTAAAGCGGGAATCACCGTTGCATTATCTGATGTTAATACTTCAGAAAACAAAGAGGAGTTTATCGAAGAAGGTAAATTGAGAGCAGCTCGTTTGATGACACAATTCGAAAGAGGTCGCCTCACACCACAAGAGTGGGAAGCTAAACTTATGGACTTATGGGATGGAGTTAAGGAAGAAGTTGGTGCGGAACTGATGGAAAACCTAGACCGTAAAAACCCTATTAACATGATGGCTGTTTCTGGAGCTCGTGGTAATGTTTCAAACTTTATCCAATTAGCAGGTATGCGTGGATTAATGGCGAAACCAACTCAATCTAAATCTACCGATGGATACTCACCAAGTATTATCGAGGTTCCAATCTATTCATCCTTCCGTGAGGGTCTGAACGTTTCTGAGTTCTTTATCTCAACCCACGGTGTGCGTAAAGGGCTAACCGATACGGCTCTAAAAACTGCCGAATCCGGATACCTAACACGTCGTTTAGTTGACGTTGCTCAAGATGTTCTAATTACTGAAGAAGATTGTCATGCGGATGAAGGATACTTAGTTCGTGAAATTCGCGATGAGAAAAGTGATACGACAATTGAACCTCTTTATGATCGCCTTGTAGGTCGTTATATTAAAGAGACTATTATTGATCCACAAACACAAGAAGTCATCATTGAAGAAAATGAATTCATTGATGAAATTATCGCCAAACGTATTGTCGATGCAGGTGTTAAAGAAGTTATTATCCGTAATGTCTTTACCTGTGATGCTAAACGTGGAATCTGTGCTAAATGTTATGGACGTAATATGGCAACAGGTGAAGTTGTTGAGGTGGGTGAAGCAATCGGTATTATGGCTGCTCAATCCATTGGTGAACCTGGAACACAGTTAACCATGCGTACATTCCATACTGGTGGGGTTGCTGCTGCAGGTGGTGAAGATATCACTCAGGGTCTACCTCGTGTTGAAGAGCTCTTTGAAGCTAGAAGACCAAAACTTGGTGCAGTTATTTCTAAGGTTGCAGGTCATATCACTTCAATTGAACCCAATGAGGATGGTCTTGGCTATACCATTACTGTTTCAAGTGATGCTGAAGGACAAGAAAGTAAATCCTATCCACATAAGACACTACCCAACCAACAAGCACGTCAATGGCTCAAGGTCGGCTCTAAAGTTAGAGCTGGGGAAAAACTAACCGAAGGTTCAGTTGATCCAAAAGAACTCCTTGAAGTAGCTGGAAGACAGGATGTACAACACTATATCTTGAAAGAAGTTAAGAAAGTTTACCAAAGTGGTGGTATCGAAATTTCTGACAAGCATATTGAAGTTATGATTCGTTCTATGATGCGTAAAGTAACCATTGCGGATGGTCAGGATACAGGTATTTCACCAGGTGTCCAAATGGATATTGAAAGAATTAAAGAAATTAACGAAAGAGCACTCTTAAGTGGCATGCTACCCGCACGCTACAAACCAACGATTATGGGGATTACCAAATCATCCGTAGCAACAGAGTCCTTCTTATCTGCTGCATCGTTCCAAGAAACAACAAAAGTCTTGACACAAGCAGCCGTTAAATCTAAAGTTGATCCACTCATTGGTCTGAAAGAAAATGTTATCATCGGTAAGATGATTCCAGCAGGTACAGGCTACAATGGATATCGTGAGTCAACCGAAAGAATTAAAGCACGTGCACAAGAACTTAAAGAATTACGTGAATCACGTAATACTGAAGAAGAGGAATCTTCTGTACTGCAAGAAATTGTTCGCAATTAATGCTTAATATACGCCATGGGGACTTCCTCATGGCGTTTTCTAAGGAGAAAACTGTGAGAATCACAATTACTAAGGAACTCTTTTCCTTTTATGAAAAAAAACTCAAGTTAAAAGTAAATACAGTAGTCCCATCAGATCATCCTATGGCGAAAAACTGTGACATATTTTTTGGTTATGCAGAAAAGACACTAATCAAAGAAAACTACCCGAACCTAAAAATGATTCAGCTTGCTAGTGCAGGCTATGATAAAATAGACTTAGAACAGTTGAAAAAGGATGAAGTAAAACTAGCCAATGCTCGAGGAATCTACTCGGTTGCGATTGCAGAGTATGTATTTGCATATATCCTAAAGAGTTTGAAAGATCTAGACCATTTAGAGAAACTTCAATTATCTCAAACTTGGGATAAAACGACTTATCAACCCAAATTACTTCAACATCAAGTTGTATACTTGTTAGGGACTGGGAGTATTTCTCAAGAAATCGCCAAAAGGTTAAAAGCTTTTGGGACAAGAGTCATCGGGTTTAACTCAAATGGGCGTTCTATACCCAATTTTGATCGATGCTATCCCCTGGATATGATGCAATCAATTTTGAAAGATGCCGATATCCTAATATCTGCTTTACCAGATAATCAAGCCAGTCATCATTTATTTAATGACTATACTTTTTCACTGATGAAAGCCGATGCAATTTTTATCAATGTGGGTAGAGGAAGTCTTATTGATGAAAAGGCATCACAGGGATCATTTAATCATTTAAGAAGTGTAATCCTGGATGTTTTTGAAGTAGAGCCCCTTGATAAAGACAGTTATTTGTGGCGTGAAGATAATGTCTATGTAACGCCTCATATATCATTTCTTTCTACAGAAAATACAGAAAATCTACTCAAACTACTACTAGAAAACATGGAAAACCTGAAAAATGACCAGAGTTTGACAAATCAGATACTTTAAGTGATTAGAAATATTGCAATAGATAAAAAAGTGCGTTATAATTAACAAGGTTATTTTAGCTTACTAAATGGAGGTGTAACAATGGCAAAGACAGATGTATCAAGTGCTTATCGTCAACTAAAATCTAAAAATATAAAAACACGTAAACGTGCTCTTAGAGTTATTAGAGAACACAAGAAAAAGATTAAAGCATTGAATAAATAATTGAAAAAGCTGTTCATTTGAACAGTTTTTTTATACTTAGTATTATGATAAAATGAGGGAGAAAGGAGCATTATGAACAATTACTATAAAGAAATAATTCAAGAAATCGAACAACATATAGCACTTAATGAACAAGAACAAGCCTTAGAGAAGCTATATGTCGAACTATCGATGCCCTATATACCTCAAGAGCACCAAGCAGTTTTTGAATCCTTGCTTCATAAAATCAAACAAAGTCAAAATAAAGCGGTCCCCTTGTTTACGGATATCGAAAGTATTAAAGAAGCTCTTTTCTCTAATGAACTTCAGGTTGTTAAAGCTTTAAAGTCTTTAGAGAATATGAATCTGCGCTCCATTGAATATGACTTACTAGAACTTTTGAAATCAGATTTAGATGATATCATTAAACGCATGATTCTTTTACAAATGCTTGAACAACAAATGCATTTAGAATTACAAATAAAACTTAAGGGGGAGTACCTGACACTTTGTACTCAAGATCTAATGTCTCCCTTTGAATCTGAACATTACCAAAAAGTGTATCAAGAGCTTGTTGAAAACTATGAATCTGTGGATCCAAGCTACTTAAATTTAGCACTTGAAGTTTTGAATATAGAAATGATGGAATCCTTCCCTTTTATCGATACATCAATCGATAGGGAACGGATTATTACGAAATTAAACGATTACTTGAAAATTGTGTAAAAAAGATGCATTATTAAACTATTTCATGTATTATGATATAGGAAGAAAAAGACTTAGCACTCTTTAGTTGACAGTGCTAAACGATATGTTATATAATTTAACAGTACTTAGGAGGATATTAATGAAATCAACATGGACATTAAATGAAAATTCAACAGGAAAATTACGTGTAGAGGTAGACCCACAAGCATGGGAAAAAGCTCAAGAAAAAGCACTCACAGCACTAATTAAAGATGTTGAAATCAAAGGATTTAGAAAAGGCCAAGCCCCTAGAAATTTAGCAGAAAAACAAGTAAACTCACAATCAGTTTTATTGGATGCAATTAACTTAGTTGCTAATGACGCATTTCTAGCTGGAGCTAAAGAACATAATCTAGAACCTGTAGCCCAACCATCATTAGATGTGGAAAGCATGACAGAACAAGAACTTACATTAACATTTGACATTACAGTCAAACCAGAAGTAAAACTGGGCGAATACAAAAATATTGAAGTAGAAGCACAAGACATCACCGTTACAGACGAAGATGTAGAAAATGAAATTGAAAGACTTCGTGATGCAAATGCAGAACTTGTTGTACAAGAAGAGGTCGTTGTTGACAATGGTCATACCGTAGTGATTGACTTTGAAGGATTCAAAGATGATGTCGCATTTGAAGGCGGAAAAGGTGAGAACTATAACTTAGAGATTGGTTCAAACTCATTCATCCCAGGATTTGAAGAAGCGCTCATTGGTATGAAATCAGGCGAATCAAGATCTATTGACCTTACATTCCCTGAAACATATCATGTTGAAGACTTAAAAGGTCAAGATGTGGTATTCAATGTACAACTTCATGAAATCAAAGTGCGTGAGATTCCAGAACTTAATGATGACTTTGTAGCGATGCTTGATCAAGAAGGAATCAATACAGTGGATGAACTAAAACAAGACATTATCAAAAATCTAACTGAACAACGTGAACAAGTTGAAGAAGACCGTGTCAATGACATCTTAATTTCAACCGTTGCAGATAATGCAGAAGTCAACATCCCTGAAGTTATGGTTGAAGAAGAACTAAACCAAATGTTCCAAGAATTCAATCAAAGACTCTCACAACAAGGCCTAAACTTTGAAATGTATTCACAAATTTTAAATCAAACTGAAGAAGATATTAAAGAAACCATGAGAGAAGATGCTAATAAGCGTGTTCGCTCACGCCTTGTCTTAGAGAAGATTGCTGAAGTTGAAGACTTAAAAGTTGAAGATGAAGACCTTGAGAAAGAATATACAACAATCTCAGAAATGTATGGTTTAGAAATCGATCAGCTAAAGCAAATCATTTCCCCAGAGCAACTATCTTATGATATCTTACTTCGTAAGGCGGTTGAACTCGTACAAGAATCACGAGCATAAGAAAAAGGCGCCTAGCGTCTTTTTTTAACAAAATATAAAAAGGAGGTATTCTATGAACATAGAAAACACAATGAACCTACCAGTCGTTGCAACCCGTGGAATTGTTCTATTTCCAAATCAAGAAATTTTGATTGAAGTAGGAAGACCCAAAAGTATGAACGCTATTGAAGAGGCAGAAAAATTCTTCAACGGACATGTGCTTTTAGTGAGCCAGAAAGATATCTTAACCGATGATCCTACAGATGAAGATTTATTCACCTATGGAACTTTAGCTCATATTAAGAATGTCAAAAGAAAACAAGGCTTTTTAAGAGTCACTTTCAGTGGTATCCAAAGAGCTCAAATAGAGACCCTTAATGAAGATAGCCAAATGTTATTTGGAACGGTCCATCTATTGAATGATATTCAAGGAGATGTTGATGAAGAGGCTGCTCTTTTACGCGCAATTAATCGTGAAATTAAGAATGCTATTTCATTTGAAAGAACCCAAAATTTGGGAGGCTCTTTAAACATACCTAAAGAATTCTGGGATAACTTTATATTCCAATCCATGCCCGCTACCCAACTATCAGATCAATTTGCACAACACTTTCCTTTATCACTCGAACAAAAACAAGAACTCTTAGAAACACTAGAAGTCAATCGACGTATTGAAATGATTCTTGCTGCAATTCAAAGAGAAAAATCAATCAATGATATTGAAACCGATATAAATGAACGTGTCAAAGGTCGTATTGAAGAAAACCAACGCGAATACTATTTACGTGAAAAAATGCGTGCGATTCGTGAAGAGTTGGGTGATGTGGCCGATGTGAGTGAAGATAGTGATGACTTCAGACGAATGATTGAAGAAAATCCCTACCCACAAAACATTAAAGAAAAGGCTTTGGCAGAATTGCAACGCTATGAAATGCTGCCCCAAGCCAGTGGAGAATCCGGTGTAGTTCGTTCTTACTTAGAATGGTTACTCACGACTCCATGGTACCAAGAAACGCAAGACAAAGATGATTTAAATGCAGTAAGAGAAATACTGGATGCCGATCACTATGGCTTAGAAAAAGTAAAAGACCGCATTATGGAGTACTTAGCTGTAAAACAGATGACAGGAACCCTAGATGCGCCTATATTAGCACTTGTAGGGCCTCCTGGAGTCGGTAAGACATCCTTAGCAGGTTCCATTGCCCGATCACTTGGAAGAGAGTTTGTGAAGGCCTCATTAGGGGGAGTGCGCGATGAAGCAGAAATTCGTGGACATCGCCGTACTTACCTAGGATCTTTACCAGGTCGTATTATTCAAGGTATGAAAAAAGCAGGGGTAGTCAATCCTGTATTCTTACTAGATGAGATTGACAAGATGGCATCTGACTACAAAGGCGATCCATCCAGTGCTATGTTAGAGGTATTGGATCCAGAACAAAATAAAATGTTCTCAGACCACTACTTAGAAGAACCTTATGATCTATCCAAAGTCATGTTTGTCGCAACCGCAAACTACCTAGGTGATATTCCAGAACCTTTAAGAGACCGATTGGAAATTATCCAACTTTCTTCTTATACAGAGGAAGAAAAACTCAACATTGCCAAAGCACACTTAATTCCAAAACAATTGAAAGTCAATGGCTTAGATAAAACCCAATTCAAAATTGGTGAACCCCAACTTCGATACCTCATTCGCCACTATACACGTGAAGCAGGGGTACGACAATTGGAAAGAACCATTGCATCATTAATTAGAAAAGCAGTGCTTGCTATCCTCAAAGACAAAGAAGCAAAAGTTTCCATTACCAACGCACTTATTGAACAATGGCTAGGTAAAAACATCTTTGAATATGGACGCAAAGAAGATAAGAATCAAATTGGTGTGGTAACAGGCCTTGCCTACACATCATTTGGAGGCGATGTCTTACCAGTAGAAGTGACTTACTTTGATGGTAAAGGACGCCTCAATATCACCGGACAATTGGGTGATGTCATGAAGGAATCTGCAGAGATTGCGCTTGGCTTTGTGAAATCACACGCCAAAGAATTTAATATTGATAAAGATTTCTTTGAAAAACACGACATCCACATTCACGTACCAGAAGGTGCTGTTCCTAAAGACGGTCCAAGTGCAGGGGTTACCTTAACAACGGCCTTAGTCAGTGCTATTACCCAACGTGAAGTACACTCTGATATTGCAATGACCGGTGAAGTTACCCTTCGTGGTCATGTTCTTGCAATTGGTGGATTGAAAGAAAAATCACTCGCAGCCCATCGCGTGGGTATTACTCGCATTGTCATGCCAAAAAGCAATATGAAAGATGTTGATGAATTACCCGATGTGGTTAAAGAATCCGTTGAGTTTATTCCAGTAGAGAATATGACTCAAGTTCTGAAAGCAGCTTTAGTTTAATGCAAGCGCACGAAGCTCATTTAATCTTATCAGCAGCATCACATGAGCAATTTCCAGAAACTGATAAAGTAGAGATTGTAATGGTTGGGAAATCCAATGTTGGAAAATCCACCTTAATTAATGCCATTACAAATCGTAAAAACTTAGCCTATGTTGGTAATACCCCAGGTAAAACAAGATTGATCAATTTCTATGACATCAATCAAGACTTACTTTTAGTGGATGTTCCTGGATATGGCTACGCTAATCGGTCCCATAAAGAACAAAATGATTATGCTAAATTGATGGATGCCTACTTTGAATTAAGAAGCCCTGCCATGATGCTGATTGTTATTGATTCTCGTCGAGGATTAAGCGAAGAGGATGCCATGATGATAGAATTCGCAGATTTTTATGGCTTAGCTTGCGCCATTGTTTTAAGCAAAACGGATAAGATATCCCGCTCCAAAGCCATACAGGAGAAAAGAAAGATCGAAACTAAAACAGGTCTAGAAGTCTTCCTATTCTCAAACTTAGATACAGTGTATACAGAAAGTATCCGCGAATTTATCCAACAAATTACTCAAGGTTGAACTAATACTTCAACCTTTTTTTAATGCTGTGAAGACGAAGCAAGGACATATTAATAAAACTGTCCGTATTCCTTCAATCTCCTTTACTCTGAAAATAGAAGTGCTATAATAACAATTAAAATGGAGGACTTAATGATGAGAGATAAGATAGAATTTACTAAAAAATTGGTCAAAGAAGCGGGTGAAAACATCCGCAAGCTCATGGAAAACAAAATTGAGATTGAAACCAAAGCAAACCATGCTGACTTTGTAACTAATGTCGACAAACAAACAGAAATCTTTATTGTTGAAGCAATAAAGAAAACTTATGACAACCAAGATTTCTTGACTGAAGAAAATACAACACCACGTCATGAAAGTGATGATCTATGGATTATTGATCCTATTGATGGAACAACAAATTTCATCTTCCAACAAAAGAACTTCGCAATTTCCGTTGCCTTTTACCACCAAAGAAAAGCTATATTTGGTATTGTGTATGATGTTATGGCTGATAAAATGTTTGTAGGAATTCAAGGTGAGGGTGCATTTTTAAACGATAAAAAAATTGAAATGACCGATCAAGATCGCCCCTTAAAACAAAGTTTAATGTATGGAGACCTATACAGTCTCACCCTCTTTCCCAAGGGTACTGAGCACTTACGACAACAATTAGTATCTCATCGCTATTTAGGAGCAGCATCCATTGAAATTTGCATGGTTGCAGAAAGACTATCACAAGCATACATCTCTAAGAATCTAAAGGTATGGGATGTTGCAGCTGCAGTCATTGTATTGAAAGAGGCAGGCGGTACTTTCTTCTTCGGTGGTCATGAAGATGACATTTACTATAACGATGAAGATGGCGTCTTTATTTCATCACAAAACACTCATATTAAGTCCAGTCTTCAAAAACTGATGGATCCACAAGCACTATCCGAAATCATTCAATAAAGCACTGTCTCTTGAAAAAGAGGCAGTTTTACTTGTGAGAGAAAATTTGAAAAAAATAAGTTTTCCTCAAGTAAGCGCTATTAGTAAGGAAACTAGCTTAATTACTGTCTCTTTTTATATAAGAATCATTTAAATATCTTCACAAATTATGCTATAATATATAAGTGTTTACGTTTAGGAGGTTATACATATGGAAAATAGTAATAGAAATAATGATTTTCACTGGGAAAGTTTATACTCAGTAAGTAACGATCAAAAATACGATATCATTAATCGTATTCACCGTTTAGACGGTACAGAAGATGAATCAATTATCGAAAGTTTTAAAGTAGAATGGGATGAGGTTCAAAACGAAGGTGATGATCCAAATCTAATCAACAAATTTGATAAAGCAGTGGAACGCTTCCACGAGAAAAAAGCACGTGTTACTGAATCAATTTCAGGAAAACAAGCATTAATTGCAGAAGCTAACGAAATTAAAGATTCAGAAGATTTCTTTAAAACAGCAGAATCTTTCAAAAAGTTACAGGCACAATGGCGTGAGCTTGGTTATTCAGGAAAAGAATTAAATGACTCCCTATGGGAAGAATTCTCAGAAGTGAATGATTACTTCTTCAACAGACGCAGTAAATTCTTTGAAGAACAAGGCGAAAAACGCGAAGAAGCGAAAAACTTAAAAGAAGCACTCATCGAAAGAGCTATCGAGATTCAAGAATCAACAGACTGGTTCAATACATCTAAGTTACAACGTGAACTTATGGATGAATGGAAAGCAGCAGGATTTGCAAGTCGCGAAGCTGAAAATGATCTATGGAAACGTTTCAACGAAGCACGTCAAGTATTCTATAAAGCTCAAGAAGCATACTTCAAAGAGTTAAGAGAAAAAGAAGCTGTTTCAAAAGCTAAAAAAGAAGCTTTAATTGAAGAAACAAACAATCTTAAAGATGGTGACGACTTAGAAGCAATTCGCGCTCGTTTTGATGAAATGATGGAAGAATGGAAAACAGCAGGTCATAGTGGCCGTAAGTTTGAAGAAACTTTATGGGCACAATTCCGTGAAGGACGTGACCACTTCTATGAAAGACTCACAAATGTCAACAGCCAAACACGTGAAGAAAAACGTGCAGAAGCATTTGATAGAATCAATGAATTAAATGATAAAATTGATAGTCTAGAAGACTTAAATGCTGCAATCCAAGCAAAACTTAGCCAATTAGAATCCCGTCCAGAAGATGCAAATACCATTCAAGAAATTGAAGAAACACGTATCTATCTAGACCAAAACGAACGTAATATTGATATGTTATTATCAGAATTACGTAATGCTGAAAAAGGTATCGAAAGACTATAAAGAAAGAGCCGTATTCACGGCTTTTTTTATTCGGAGGAAATATGAATAAAAAAATAATTGCAGTAATTGTAGTGGTAACTGCCCTTGTACTCTCTTACCTACTGGTAAGACCCAAGACTTATGTCTATGAGTTTGATGGGAAAAAAGTTGATGCGGATACTTACTATGAAATGCTACAAGAAACATATGGTACTGCCTATATCATGCAATACCTAGAGAAGGTATACTTCACACCTCAAAAGGTCAATGAAGAAACACAAAAATCGATTGATACTCAAGAAGCAAATATCTTAGCTCAAAATGATACAGAAGATAAAAAGAACATGCTTGATTTAACTTTGAAAAGTTTTGGCTATGATGGCTTAAATGAACTCAACCTTTACCTAAAAAATAGTCATGTAAAAAATCAAATCCTTGAAGAAAAAGTCTTTGATTACTTCAAAGATGATGCAGCTTTTCTAGAATCACAGAAACCTCGTATA
The DNA here is from genome assembly GCA_964653415.1 of uncultured Erysipelothrix sp. Taxonomy (GTDB): domain Bacteria; phylum Bacillota_I; class Bacilli_A; order Erysipelotrichales; family Erysipelotrichaceae; genus Erysipelothrix. The sequence continues at coordinate 28,908 of CAZZFJ010000005.1, forward strand.
TTAAGCCATATTTTAATTGTGTCAGATGAAAAAACAATCACTTCAGATATCCAAAGCAAAATGGACCAGATTGATGCAATACTCAATGAGTCAGAGGATATTAAAATGGATATGATTTTACTGAATGATGGTGAAGCCATCATCGCAGAACAGCTGGGTTATGTGGATATTGATTCAACGAATCTTGATGCTGCCTTTCTTGAAGCCGCATTGAAAGTTGGACACCAAGAATTAGGTCCATGGGTTAAATCACAATTTGGATACCACCGCATTTATGTTGAAAGTGCCGTGAGTGAAGATTTGAAAACTGTATCTGCTTATGTACAGACTATTCTTCAAAAGAATCCCAAATTATCAACTACTATTCTTTTAGATGAAATGAAATCTAATGGCCTGGAGCTCAGTGAAACACTTGAAAAGGATATTTTTGATCTTCTGGAGGTTGCCCAATGAAAAAAATTATACTCATTATTTCAACAGTACTCATGTTAACAGGATGTGCCTCAAAAGAAGTTTTACTTAAAGAACCCCAAAACCTCTTTAGTTTAAATGGTAAAAACTACAACGAACAAGATATCTTTAATCAAATTCTGAAGTATGATGTGGGTCAACTCTTAATTCAAAATCTGGAAATGGATGTGATTGAATCCATCCAAGAAGTACAAGAATATGATATTGATGATAAACTTGCAAGTGAGGTCGAAAAATTTGAGAAACTTGCAGCAAGTATTAATATGGATTTAGAGAGCTTAGTTAAAATGTATGGATTACCATCAGTTCAAGTTTTAGTGGATGACCTGAAAAGAGGCTTGGTAATGCAAGAACACAGTAGTGCATATGCCACAGAAAACTTTGAGGAGTTCATCCGTGAGTATGAAGCGTATGAAATGAAAGTCTATACAGTGGGTAGTGAAGAAACTGCTCAAAAAATGATGCGTTATGTTGAAAATAAATATGAAGCTGATTTATTTGAAGAAGAGTTTGACTTAAGTGAATTTGAAACACAAGTTTACTACAATCAAATGCAAAATGTAGAGGAAGAACTCTATAATTCATTTGTTCAACTTCCAACAGATAAGATTGCCTACAATATTCAAAAAGAGGATGTTAAAGTCTATCTTTATCAGGAAGGATTTAGTGATCAGGCTGCTGTCATTAAAGAACTCATTTCCAAAACTGACTTCAGTCAGAAAGTCTTAGCAAAAGAAGTTAAGAAAAAAGGATTTAAAGTCTATAATAAAACATTGAAAGAGAATCTCAAAATCGATTTTGAGGATTACCTTCAGTAATAACAAAAGCTCAATTCCCTTGTGGATTGAGCTTTTTATTAAAAAAAAGGACCAAGGTCCTTTAACTGTTTTCAACTTGTTGTGCCGTTACCTTGGTGAAACGGATAAAGTTTCTTGGTAAGGGAGCTTTAAATTCATACACTTTTCCTGTTTCAGGATTTTGAACTTTTAAGCGATAAGCATGTAAACCCATGCGATTTAGCGGATTTGTTTGAGCGCCATATTTTTTGTCACCAACAATGGGATGACCTAAATCAAACATATGCACGCGAATTTGATTTTTACGTCCAGTATCCAATCGAACTGAGACTACGGTATTTTCCTTGGTCTTACGAATCACTTTATAGTGTGTTATAGCCTTGAGTCCTGAGTGAGTGGAATACATATGGGTGGTTTTGTTTTCTTGTAAGAAAGACTCAACAGTTCCAGCTTCTTTTTCCATAACGCCTTCAACAATCGCGATATAGTTACGATCTAAAACATTACTGTTCCAATCTTTTTGGTACAAGCTTTGTGTTTTTTGGTTTTTAGCCAATAACAAGACGCCTGAAGTGTCGCGATCTAAGCGGTGAATCACAAAGATCTTGTTTTTGGGATTCTCTTGTTTTATATAGGCACTAGCCAGTTTATAGGCAGTCAAATCTTCGTCTTTATCAGTCGCGATAGTTAATAAACCATAAGGTTTATCAATCACAAGAAGATTCTTATCTTCATAAATAATATTTAAAGGCGTATCTAAACTGCGATTATGTGGCACAATGACGATAGTATCTCCTTTGAATATGGCTTCATCAAATTGTGATGTTGCTTCACCATTGATGGAAATGCAACGATGTTTGAGTAAGGATTTTAACTTAGTCTTTGTGTAAGGTAAGTCTTGTTCGTATAGGTAATTTAATAAACTATCATTCTTTTCTACTTTTAATACTTTTTTCATATTTCACTCTCTTTCTAGTCTATTATAACTTAATTCTGGTATTAGTCTAATCTTTTAATTGACAAGTACAAAGCTTTAGTGGTACGATGCAAGAGTAATAAGAAAACTACGTTTTACAAAATGTGTTTAAGTTACTCAAATTGTGTTGAAGAGCAAAGAGTCTAAGAAGTGCGATTGAGTGCGTCTTATTTAAGATAGGAGGTACTTAGATGAATACAGGAAAAGTTAAATTCTTCGTTGCAGACAAAGGTTACGGATTTATCACTGTTGATGGTGGTCAAGACGTGTTTGTGCACGTAACTGCAATTGCTTCAGAAGGTGTTGAATCACTAGAAGAAGGTCAAACTGTTACTTTCGACATTGTCGAAGGTCAACGTGGCGATCAAGCAGCAAATGTTAAAGTTATTTAATTAACATCTAAAGTAAAAGGCGTTTGAGAATTCTCAAACGTTTTTTTATATGCAAATATGGTATAATAAGAGCGTTATTGAAAGGACTATATAAACTTATGCAATCGATTTTTATAGAAATCGCAATCGGAATTATTTTATGTGTTGCGTATTTCGTATTTATTATTTTAAAGTCAAGAAAATTCCCTAAATATCTTGGCGCTATGTTATGGGGGCTTTTAGCTTTTGGGGTTGGTAAAGCCATCTCGAATATGCTGAATTTAGGTTTTATTTACTTATTTAATAAAGGTATACTACCAACAAATGGGGTTTTAGTTTTAGGTGCTACAGGACTGACTACTGCAGTTGGTATGGTATTCTCAGCATTTTTTATTTTTAATACCTTAAAAAAACGCGATGCCTTTCAAGCCAATAGTACTGGTATTGTATTGGGATTAATGAGTGGTAGTGGATTTATCGCATCACCTGTCAACAACAACTCTGTGATGATGAAATTAATTCAAATGCTAGTGAATACAATGGTTATTAATAAAAATCCCACACAAGAAGAGCTAGGAGATATTCCCCTTGCGGAAATAGAGAAGATTCGTGATAGCTTACTCAACTCGCAAACGGGCCAATTTCTGATGTTTGCGATATATGGTATTGCCCTTGCAATCTTAACCTATCTTCTATATCGCGTTGTAGAAAAACATTTGGAGGAAGAAACTGCTTTTTCTAAGTATGGTATTCCCTTTTTGATAGGATTATTAATGTTTAGCTTACTAGAACTAACACAGTTGGTAACATTCAGTGCCATGCTTGTTAATGCCTTAATGGTTCTAGTCACTGTGGGCTCAATTTATGGGGTTCACCGCTATTTAAATACCGAAAAACATGGATGACATTCTTTTAAGGGAGCTTCACTACGATCCAGATTACTTTGAAGTACCTACCCTTCTATTTGATATCTATGTTATATCTTTGGACCGTATTGTCGGACGGGTAGAATATCGGTTTGAAAGTGGAAGAGACTTAAGTTATTATGGGAACATAGGCTATGTCGTTTATCTTCCTTATCGAGGTTCATCCTATGCTTACAAAGCTACGGTAAAATTAATGGATTTAATTAAAACGCGATATCCAGAGATTACAGAAATATATATAACCTGTAATCCGGAAAATATTGCTTCACAAAAGACGATTGAGAAATTAGGTATGGAATATGTAGGGCGTGTGGATGTGGATAAAAAACATGAGCTCTATCGCTATGGGGATAAACGTAAGGATATATATGTAAAATATTATAAATAGGGTGATATGATGAAAAAACTGTTGAGAGTTTTAACCAGTAAAATGTTCATAGTTTCAAGCTTGGTGCTTGTTCAATTTATTTTTGTGCTCTTATTTGCACGTGACATCATGGCTCGCTTTAATGCGATTTATATCTTTATGATGTTGTTGTCTTTGCTCCTGGTTATTGTTGTAGTGAATCGGGATGAAAACCCTTCTTACTCCCTTGCTTGGTCTGTGGTTATCTTAACACTCCCCCCTTTTGGTGCAGTGATTTACCTTTTAATAGGTGGACGAAAAACGCCAAAACTGTTACGTGAAAAGATATCGGATACCTTTGGACCGGATAACCTAGTTCAAGATGAAACGGTATTGGAAGAGTTAAAACAGCTTGATCCCAGTGTTTACAAACAAGCCAAGTATATACTTAATGGTTCAGATTATCCTATATATCGCAATCGATACGCTAAGTATCTAAAAACAGGTGAAGAAAAGTTTGAATACATGCTACAAGAAATAGAGAAAGCAGAACGCTTTATCTTTTTAGAATACTTTATTATTAAAGATGGCTATATGTGGCAAACTTTAAAAAGCTTACTAAAAAAGAAAATTGAAGAAGGCGTCGATGTCCGTTTAATTTATGATGATTGGGGCTGCTCGTCTTTTTATGATTTGCAAAAGCAATGTGAAGAGATTTCTTTAGAGGCCATTAGTTTTAATCCTTTAGTACCCCGACTTGCGATTACCATGAATAACAGATCCCACCGTAAAGCTTGTATTGTGGATGGTCGTGTTGGAATTGTGGGGGGTATGAATATTGCGGATGAATACATCAATAAAATTGAAAGATTTGGACATTGGAAGGATACCGCCGTTATTTTTGAAGGGGAAGCAGTTCATGCTTTGACCTCCATGTTTTTACAATTCTATCAATACTATACTAAGAAGGAAGAAGACGTTGAAAAGTATCGTTATCACTTTGAAGAGGGTGAAACAGATGGTTTTATTCAAGTGTTTTCTGATGCCCCCACAGATGATGTGGATTTAGGTTTAGCCTCTCACTTAAATATTATCAATAGCGCAACGCGTTATGTTTACATTCAGACTCCTTATTTGATTGTGGGATATGAAATGATTCAAGCTTTAAAACATGCAGCCACCTCTGGAGTGGATGTTCGAATTATTTTACCCCATATACCCGATAAAAAAATCGTGAATCAAGTCACCAAATCAAATTATGAAAGTTTAATCAAAGGGGGAGTTAAAGTCTACGAATATACACCTGGATTTGTACATTCAAAAACGATGGTTGCGGATGATATCATAGCGACGGTGGGTACCACTAACATGGACTACAGAAGTTACTATATGCACTTTGAATCGACTGTAGGTTTCGCAGATAGTGACGTTGTTCAAGCATGTTTAGATGATGTGATGGAAACTTTTGAAATATCACAACTCATGACTTTGGATGATGTATATAAAACCCCTTATCTCATGCGATTATTGCGTGGGTTTGTCAATATATTTAGTGGATTATTATAGGAGAATTTATGAAAAAATTAGGATTAGTACTTGAAGGTGGTGGCATGCGTGGTGCCTACACCGCAGGTGTTTTAGCTTGGATGCTGGAAAATGGGTATGAAGCAGATGTTGTGATTGGAATTTCTTCTGGATCACTTTATGGCGCAATGTATGCCTTAAACCGCCCTGATATTATGAAGAAGATTTCCATTGAGAAAGCTGCGAGTTGGAGAAACTCAGGCTTAGGACCTTTACTACTTGAAGGACAAGTGGTGGGATATAATTATATGTTTGAAACTGTTATGGATGAAGTACAACTTCCAGTAGATAAACTCCATGAATTTAAGGGTGAATACTACGCGGGGGTGTACAGTCTCAAAGATCAAAAGACCATTTGGATTTCAAAAGACCAAATGGACCCAAAAGGTCGCTATATACGCGCAGCCTGTACCCTACCTGTTATGGGACGTTCCGTTAAAATTGATGGTAACAAGTATATGGATGGTGGGATTACCACGATGATTCCTTTAGAACAAAGTATTGAAAAAGGATGCGATGCTCATATCGTTGTTTCAACCAAATCAGCTGATTATGTCCGAAAACCACAAAAAAGAATTACTTACTTAGCGATGCGTTTCTTATATAGAAAGTATCCAAAACTTGTTGAAAGTTTTGAAGCACGTACAGAAAAATATTATGAAGAACGTGCTTTGATTGAAAAGTTAGAACAAGAAAAGAAAGCAATCAATCTATACCCTTCTAAGGAAGTTGGTGTGGACCGCTTTGGTGGAAGCTTAGAGCAATACCAAGAACTTTGGGATCTAGCCTTTACAGATTGTGAAGCAAGACGTTCTGAGATTGATGCCATCTTTAAAAGTGTAAAAGGATAATGCCCTGTTATATAACAAGGCATTTTTTTATTTTAGGAGATCTTCATAAAGACACCAGCGAGTTGTAGAGCCTAGTTGAAGCGAAGCGTTTCCATGGCTGATAGGAACCCCAATTTTATGTGAATCAAAATAACCATGATGGATATGATGCTTCTTGAAAGCTTTTTCTAAAGTCTCTTTAACCACTTGATGACTTAAGTTTTGTGAATAAGTATTCAAAATGAGATAGACTGCATCTGGATCTAAGACATCCAGTGCTAGATTTACCAGTCGATTGAGTTGCTCTTCAATTTTCCAAACCTCACCCTTAGGTCCCCGTCCAAATGAAGGAGGATCCATGATAATAGCATGGTAGGTTTTTCCACGACGTTTTTCTCTTTCAAGAAATTTGATGACATCATCCACCATAGTACGGATTTTCTTTGATTCTAAATGATTTAAACGTATATTATCTTGAGTTCTTTTAATTGCTGATTTTAAGGCATCAATGTGTACCACTTCTTCAACATTTCCTAATGAGGCTGCAATGGTTGCCGCTCCGGTATAGCCAAATAAATTTAAAACACGAAGCGCTGTATCCTGTCTTTTAGACACTGCTTGAATAAAATCCCAGTTTACGGCTTGTTCCGGAAAAACTCCCAAATGTTTGTAAGAGGAGGGACTGAGTAAAAGCTTCATGTTTTTATAATGAATGACCCAGTTGTCCGGTAAGTCTTGGTGTTTCCATTGTCCATTTTCAAATTGTCCATCAAAGTGGTAGTCTTTGTGTTTCAGTGCTGCTTTTGCGGTGGGTTCAGGTCGCTTAAAAATATAGTTTCCAAAGCGTTCTATTTTATAGTAATCCCCAATTTCTAAACATTCATATTCTTTCCAATCTTTTGCGAGTAACATCAATATCATCCTTTGCTATGGATATTATAACATAGTATTTTCATTCAATATCACATGGTTTCGCTTGGACACTATGGTATAATAATAAAGGTGATTTAATGAGCTTTTTAAAGGGATTGAATAAGGAACAAAAACTTGCTGTGGAAACTAAAGCCAAGCATGTTCGGGTTATTGCGGGAGCCGGAAGTGGTAAAACTCGTGTTTTAACAACGCGTATAGCCCATCTTGTGGAGGATCGTTTGTACAATCCACGTAAGATTTGTGCGATTACATTTACCAATAAGGCTGCAGGTGAAATGAAAGAGCGCATCGAATCGATGTTGGCTCCAGATGTTGGAATTTATGTCTCCACGATTCACTCACTCTGTGTTCGTATTATTCGTGAGGAATATGAAGCCTTGAGTTTGGTCAGAAACTTCACAATTTTAGATAGTGATGATCAAGAAAACTTATTGAAAGAGGCCTATACAGAGTATGGCTATCAACGAAGAGAAATTCCTTTTAAAGAAGTGTTAAACTATATTTCAAATAATAAGATGGCTTCAGTTTCAGTCAAACAAGCCTACCTATTAGCAGGTTCCAACCATTATGAACAAAGAAAAGCGAAACTATATGATTACTATGTCAATCGTGTAAAACAGTTAATGGCTTTGGATTTTGATGATTTACTGTTAAAAGTTGATCAATTATTTAAAACTAATGAGCGTGTTATGAGAAAGTGGCAACATCGCTACAATGTTATTTTAGTCGATGAGTTTCAAGATGTGGACAATATCCAATACAGCATTATTGATAGTTTAGTGGGTACAGATAATGAACTTTATGTTGTGGGAGATCCGGACCAAACGATTTACACATGGCGTGGTGCCAATGTGGATCATATTATGAGTTTCCAAAAAGACTACCCAGAAGCAGAAACAATTACCCTTCATGAAAACTATCGTTCTACTCAAAATATTTTAGATGGTGCTAACCGTTTAATCGAATATAACTCAGGTCGTTTAGAAAAAGAGCTTCGAACTAATAAAGGACTGGGAGATCCTGTCATTTTACAAGAATGCTATGATGCTGATGAAGAAGCTCGTTTTGTGATTTCTGAGATTGAAAAAAGACACTCTAAAGGAACAAAATTATTGGATATGGCCATTCTATACCGTTCCAATTACTTATCAAGAAATTTTGAAAAAGCTTTAATCAAAAATAAAATACCCTATCTAATCTATGGTGGATTACGCTTTTATGATCGTAAAGAAGTTAAAGATATGATGAGTTATTTAAGACTTATTTCTCATGGTGATGATTTAGCCTTAAAAAGAGCGATTGTAAGTCCAAGACGTGGTATTGGAGAGAAAACGCTGGATACTATTTTTGTTGAATCACAAAGACGTCAAATGACAATGTATGAGACGATGAAAAAATTACAAGATGAAAATCGTGGATCCAGGAAAATTGCAGAATTTTTATACTTAATTGAAGGGTTTAAAAAACAATATGAGAAAAATCCTTCGATTCGAGATTTAATGATTCATATCTTTGATGCCTCAGGTTTGCGTCAAGACTATGAAAAGAAGGAAGAGATTGAACGCATTGAAAACATTAAGGAATTAATGGGTGAAGCGAAGGAATTTCAAGTCAATAACATAGATGGAACCTTACAAGATTACGTGCAGATGGTATCTCTATATGGAGACCGTCAAGAAGTACTTGAAGGGGATTTTTTGCGCCTTATGACCATTCATGCTGCCAAAGGATTAGAGTTTGATACGGTATTTCTTGTGGGAATGAATGACAGTGTCTTTCCTAATCAAAATGCCATGCGTGAGGGTAAAGAAGGTCTGGTTGAAGAAAGACGTTTAGCCTATGTTGCAATCACACGCGCCATGCATCATTTACTCATTACATCCAATGATGGCTTTAACTATGTAACAGGATTGGCCAATAAGCCTTCTCGATTCATTCGTGAGATGGGATTTAACGAAAAACCCATTGAAGTGATTCAAAAGCAATCACGCCTCAAACATCACTCTGATGTACATTATAAAAAAGCAGATTTAGTGGTACATGATGACTTTGGTGAAGGAATCATTTTGGCAGTGGATGATGAAACGGTCAAAGTGGCCTTTAATTATCCATTTGGTACAAAAGTAATCAATAAGTTTTTTGTAGGACTAAGGTTGAAGGGAGATTTAACATGACACAAAAGAAAATAGAAGCACTGCGACAATTCATTAACGAACAAAACTATCATTATCATGCTATGGATAAACCTAAAATCTCCGATTATGAATATGATGAAAAATTCAATGAACTCTTAAAACTTGAACAAGAACACCCAGAATACTTTGATCCTAATTCTCCAACACAAAAAATTGGTGGAGAGGTTTTGGATGCTTTTCAAAAAGTAGAACACAGCTATCCTATGCTAAGTTTAGGGAATGCTTTTAGTTTAGAAGATTTACAAACTTTTTCATCACGAATCAAAAAAGAATTTCCCCAAGCTAAATATACTCTTGAAGAGAAAATGGATGGTTTAGCGATGAGTGTGAGTTATGTGAATGGTCAGTTCACTCAAGCACTCACTCGTGGAGATGGTACGGTTGGTGAAGATGTAACACATAATGTTAGAGTCATTAAATCGATACCTCTAGTTTTAAAAGAACCGGTGACTCTTACTGTACGTGGGGAAGTGTTTATGCCCCATGCTTCCTTACACCAGGTAAATTTAAAAAGAAGTGAAGAAAATCTAGCTTTATTTGCAAACTGTCGTAATGCAGCTTCAGGAACCATACGCCAATTGGATTCTGCGGTTGTTGCATCTAGAGGATTGGATGCCTTTTGGTATACCTTAGTAAATCCACAAGATTACGGTTTAAGAAGTCAAAGCGAAGTTTTAAAATATTTATCTGATTTGGGATTAAAAGTGAATCCTTCAGTTAAGACTTTTGATACCATTGAAAAAGTATATGAAGAAATTGAAGCGATTGAGGCAAGACGTGCAATCCTTCCCTATGAGATTGATGGAGCTGTCATTAAGGTAGATGATATTTCAATGCAAGAATCCTTGGGTTTTACAGTACGAGTTCCACGCTTTGCGATTGCTTACAAATTTAAAGCAGAAGAAGTCGAATCTACAGTTGAAGATATTTTTGTAACTGTTGGAAGAACTGGTAAAATTACGCCCAATGCGAGACTTCAACCCGTTGAAATTTCAGGCTCTACTGTGAGTTATGCGACTTTGCATAATGAAGATTATATCAAAGATAAAGATATCCGCGTTGGTGATGTGGTTATTGTTAGAAAAGCAGGAGAAATTATCCCGGAAATTGTTTCAGTTAATGTTGAAAAACGAGTCCATACCCAAGCTTATGTTTTTCCAACCCACTGCCCTGTATGTGATGGAGAATTAATGCGCTTTGATCAGGAAGCGGATACCTATTGTATTAATCTTGAGTGTCCGGCTAAATTAGCAGAAGCCTTGGTTCACTTTGCTTCACGGGTTGCTATGAATATTGATACCTTAGGTGAGAAAAGAGTTTATCAATTATTTGAGCATAAGTTAATTAGCTCTATCGTAGATATTTATACCCTAAAGCAAAATCCTCAAGCACTTCTTCAATTAGAGAAGATGGGCGAGAAATCAGTCGAAAAGCTTTTAGCAGCCATTGAAGCTTCTAAAAATAATGAACTGGATAAATTACTCTTTGGACTTGGAATTCGTCATGTGGGTGCTAAAACATCCCAAATATTAGCTGCCCATTTCAAAGATATTAAAAACTTATTTCATGTTGAAGAAAAAGAATTATTGAAACTGGATGAAATTGGAGAGGTCATTGCCTCATCGGTATCGCATTTCTTTAATGAACCTCATAACTTAGAGTTAATTCAAGCACTCATTGATGAAGGCTTAAATACCACCTATCAAGATAAAACAGTAGCATCAGTCTTTGAAGGGATGCGTTTTGTACTTACGGGCACTTTAAGTCAAATGACACGTAATGAAGCTAAAGCAAGAATTGAAAGCTTGGGTGGAAGTGTTGCAGGAAGTGTGAGTGCTAAAACCTCAGTTGTAGTATATGGTGAAAGTGCAGGATCAAAACTCACAAAAGCGCAAGAATTGAATGTTGAGACATGGACAGAAGCCGAATTTTTAGAGAAGGTGAAAGCATATGAAAAATAAAAAACTTTTAGCAATTATCTTACTGAGCAGTATTATTTTAGTGGGATGTTCAAAAAAGCCTAGCGAAGAAGAAGAACCTCCAACTCAAATTGTAAGTGCAGCAAAAGAGGGAGATTATCAAATGTTAACGCCCTTTAAAATGTCTCCTACAAGACAAATCCATGCTCAAGCTTACCGAGAAATTGATTCTACAGAGTTGGGAAGACGCTTGTTAGAAAAATCGAAAGATCACTTTTCTGTCAAGAAATATTTAGTATCCGAAGGACAAGTTTTAGACTTGGATCGTTATAGTGATTTGGTGCTTTTTAAAAGTGATGATAATCCAGATGGCTTAATGACTAAATATGATAGCTTAGAGATTGATGGTGTTACTTTGCAAAAACCCATATTCATCACTGACATCTACGAATTAAACTTTCATACTGCCGATAAGCCAGATACCATCGCTGGTGTGTCGATATCCTTAGTGTTAGGAAGAATGCAGTATACGGATGTCTCAACAGGAGCCATGCATACTTTAAGTGATGAGGCTTTGTTTAATGTGGGTCAAACATTAGGCTTACAACTCAGTGCTTATTTACGCTCCATAGAAGGAATGAGTGATATTCCAATCTACATTGCCCTGTATGCGCAAAGTAGTGATATGGATAAGCTGCCTGATAACTATCTTCCAGGATCGTATATTGGAGATGGATTCAGTAAGGGACGCAGTATGCAATTTGAGCCTAATTTTGAAAAATGGATCATGCTCAGTGATGCAGAAGCTTCTGAACTGCTTCCACAAATCGAAACCTCCTTTAGCCAATTAAAACGTAAGGTCAGCTCCTTTGTGGGTGATGAGTCCGCAGGCATTATTGGAAAAGCCTTTGTTGTTGAAAACAAATTGGATACAATCCGATTAGAGGTCAATGCACCTTCAAAAACCTATTTGGAGTTGCATAGTTTAGCTCAGTTTATAGCTCAAGAAATTGAAGAAATGGGTAATTATGATGTCCCGATTAAAGTGGATATCAAAGTATTAGGAAAAACTAGAATTGCTTTACTTAAAGAACCAGGAAGTAAAACAATTCTCATGGTATTTGAATAGGAGAGAATATGTTAAAACTAGATAGAGAGAAAATTGAACAACTGGCTTGTGATCTCATGTTTAACTTAAGTGAAGAAGCCAAAGAACGCATAGAAAACAACAGTCAAAACTTTATGTATTATTTGAGTTTGATGGATGCCATTGATGTGACAGATGTAAGTCCGTTGTCATATCCTTTTGAGGATGTATTTCCCACATTAAGAGAAGATGTAGTCGATCATACGATTACACAACAAGTTGCTTTAGAGAATGCACCTATAACTGAAGGTGACTATATTGAAGTAGTGCAGGTGATTAGTAAATGACAAATCCATACAATGCAGTTGTTAGTAGCGTACAACATGAAGTCAAAGATTCAGGGAAACTTAAAACATGGACTGTAGCTTTAAAAGATAACATTAATATGAAGGGCACCTTCACTACCGCAAGCAGCAAGATACTTGAAAATTATCAATCAGTTTATAATGCCACTGTGGTGGATAAGTTGATTGAACAAGGAGCAAACATTCAATATAAAACATCAATGGATGAGCTAGGAATGGGTGGTACCAATCGCAATGCCATTACCGGTCCAGTTTTAAATCCCTATGATAAAACCCGTATTTCTGGTGGATCATCGGGCGGATCTGCTGCGCTATCCGCAGCAGGTATTGTGGACTTAGCGCTGGGTAGTGATACGGGTGATAGCGTTAGAAAACCAGCATCTTACTGTGGAACAGTAGGGGTAAAACCAAGCTATGGTCGCATTTCAAGATATGGTGTGATTCCTTATGCATCCTCCTTGGATCATGTTGGTTACTTTACCCAATCCGTAGAAAAAGCAGCACTGGCACTGGAAGTATTAGCTGGAAATGATCCCAAAGATATGAGTGCATCCACAAATATAGTGGAAAAATACAGTGAACTTTTAGAGCTTGATTTAAAAGGAAAACGTATTGCAGTTTTTAAAAATGTTGTAGATTGTATTGTGAATCCTGATATCAAAGCATCCTTTGATAAACTACTCATTGATCTACAAGCCAAAGGGGCAGAAATTGTATTTCGTGAAATGGATGTAAACCTTGCTAGAAGTATGGTTTCAGTTTACTTTGTATTAGCCAATGGAGAAGCAGTAAGTCATCATGCCAGTTATGATGGTGTTCGTTATGGTCTTTCTGTTTCAGGAGAAACTTTGGAAGATACCATGACCCAAACGCGTACTCAAGGTTTCAGTGATTTTGTAAAAGAACGTCTTATCTATGGTCAATATGCTATAGAGAAAAATCAACATCTTGAAGTGTTTGTCCGCGCCAAGAAAGTACGTCGTCTCTTAGTTGAAAGTTATCAGGAAATGTTGGAAGGTGTGGATGTTATTATCGCTCCAGCTACCCCAACTGTTGCAACTAAGATTGATGATGTCAGTGTGGATATTCAATCGGATCAATATTTAATTGGTGAAAACCACATGGTCATCAATAACTTTACAGGTTACCCCAGTATGACCTTACCTTTAGGTGATAGTGAAGGCATGCCTTTTGGTGTCAACATCTCAGCAAAAGCTTTTGATGAAAAAACAATGTTTGCTTATGCAAAGCAAATTGAAAATCTTGTTAATTGGAAAGGAGCATTTTAATGAGCTATGAAGCAGTTATCGGTTTAGAAATTCATACCGAGTTAAAAACGAATTCCAAAATGTTCTCAGGTTCTGCCAATGTATACGGTCAAAAACCCAATACCGCAGTAAATGAGATTGATTTAGCGCACCCAGGAGTCTTACCCTCTGTCAACGCAAAAGCTGTAGAATATGGCGTTAAAATAGCCCGTGCACTCAATTGTGATATTGAAACCCTGCTACGCTTTGATCGTAAAGCCTACTATTATTCAGACCTACCAAAAGGGTATCAAATAACTCAAGAATTCTTTCCCTTAGGTAAAAAAGGCTATCTTGATTTTTATGTAGATCAAGATTTGCAAAGAGTACGAATCAATCGACTTCATTTAGAGGAAGATACCGCAAAACAAAATCATTTAGATGATAAAACCCTCATCGATTTTAACCGTGCAGGTACCCCACTTGTAGAAATTGTAACCGAAGCTGATTTTACTAACGGAGCTGCAGCTGCAAGTTATGTAGAGGCAATGCGTCTGTTGTTGATTTACTTGGGCGTAAGTGATGGAAAAATGGCAGAAGGTTCTTTAAGATGTGATGTGAATATTTCATTAAAAGAAATAGGATCAAGCACCTTTGGAACTAAAGTAGAGATTAAAAACCTCAACTCCATCTCTAATGTTGAGAAATCTATTGATTATGAAATCAAACGCCAACAAGATATCTTAGAGCGTGGTGAGAGTGTTGTTTCAGAGACAAGACGTTATGATGAGCGTGCTCAAAAAACTGTGTTGATGCGTGCTAAAGATGGGGTAATTGATTATCGTTATATTGTAGATGCTAATATTCCCCCAATTCAAATCCCCAACACCTATCTCACAAACCCACTGGAAGAAACGCCAGTTGAAAGATTGACTCGCTACCAAAAAGATTTTGATTTGTCCTTCTATGATGCCAGTGTACTGCTTCAAAATATGGAACTATCCGATTATTTTGATAAAGTGATGACTCAAAGTAATCAAACTCGTCTTGTAGTGAACTGGCTGACACAAGAATTATTATCTGTTATTGATAAAAAAGAGAATAAGCCATTAGAGTCATGGATTCCACTACAACACTTTGTAGACTTTATTGAAGCCATTGCTTCTAAAGAAATTTCCTCACGACAAGCCAAAGAGGTCTTTACACAAATGCAAAGTGGAAAGTCACCACAAAGTATCATTAAAGAACAAGGCATGGTAGTGGTGAATGATGAATCCACCTTAGAAACATGGATCAAAGAGGTTATTGAAAACAATCCACGTGCTGTTGAAGACCATAGAAAAGGACTTCCAAGCGCAGTGAAATTTGTTACAGGACAAGTAATGCGTGTTTCTAAAGGGCAAGCCAATCCACAACTGGCCGCAAAAATGATTAAAGAAATCTTAGATCAAGCGCTTTAATTTAGATGGACTCCCACAATTTACCAAAGTATAAGAGTCTGTAAAGCTTGATAAAGCCTAGTAAATGCTTTAAAATTATGATGGTTAAAGGAGGTTTTGAAACGATGAGTAAAAACCTAAAGAAGAAAAAAAGTAGTCTAGCCTCAAAGGTAATTATTATCAGTCTTATTATTCTGGCAATCCCTACAAGCTTTGTAGCTTATACAGGAATTAAATCATTAATGGGACGTGGAACCCCTGTTGTAGGCAACAGATTCTCAAATGACCAAGATCCAAAAATAAGTAATAAAGATGTGCAAGCCCTTGAAGAAGAATTAAGTGCAAGCATTGCTGGTCCACAATTTAAGGTTGAACTAGCAAGCGCAACACTAAGAGTTTATGCACTGGATGCAAGTATCACAACAGATACCATGGAAGGCTTACAAAAATCAATTTATGATGTAGTGACTACTCGATTTAGTGAAGAAACTTATTTCACAAAATCAGGAACACAAAAGCAATATGACTTGGAAATTCATACTTTCAATGAAGCCAAACCTAGCGATGAAAGTAAAGAAAATTTCCAATATGGTATCTATGTTAAAAATTCAAGTGTTGAAAAACCATACTCGCAAGTATTGAGTCAACCTCTATCACAAAGTACAGTGGATTACTTCTATGAACTTGAACAAAAAGCAGATGAAGCAGTCGATAAGCCTAATGAAGATGGCTTTGATGATAATATTGGTGAAGAAAACTAGATTGCTAAGAGATTAAAACGGATGTTTTAATCTCTTTTATATCCTTTGTTTAGATGCTAATTTTGGTGGAGTTTGATAAAGTTAAAAAAACTTCGAAATTAGCCTTGACAGATAAGGTACTCAATGGTATATTTAATGAGCACTTGCCTGATTAGCTCAGTAGGTAGAGCAACTGGCTGTTAACCAGTGGGTCGTAGGTTCGAGTCCTACATCAGGCGCCATTTTTAAAATGGCCCGTTGGAGAAACGGTTAACTCACCAGCCTTTCACGCTGGCATTCACGGGTTCGAACCCCGTACGGGTCACCAATTATAAACAACACTCACCTCTAAGTGCAAGGTGAGTTTTTATTTGCAAAAGCTAAGTTTAAACCCAAGAATCATTTTACTAAATTGGGTTCAAAAGTTTCATTTTTATATAAAATATGTTATATTAAATACGCACTAAAATATAAGCCATCTTATGGCCCGTTGGAGAAATGGTTAACTCACCAGCCTTTCACGCTGGCATTCACGGGTTCGAACCCCGTACGGGTCACCAAAGTGCTACCCAACTCTTACCTTATGTAAGAGTTTTTTATTAGGATGCTACTTAAAGTTAAGGGCATATTGATTAATAAAAATTATGAACTTATAATAGAAATATAAAAACGATATTGTATTCAAAGGAAGTGACATGATGACTCAAGGTCTTTTATATCAAAACATCGCTCAAAAAATTAAAAATGATATTTTGGATGGTACCTATCCTGTAGGATCTTTACTTCCAACTGAAGTGCAATTAGAAGCAATTTTTGGAGTCAGCAAGATTACAGTACGCCAAGCAGTTCAAATACTCAGCGATGAAGGCTATGTTGAAAAACGCAGTGGCAAGGGAACCAAGGTAATCTCGAATCGACTCTTCAATAAACTATCTAAAGCCGTTTCTTATTCATCTATATTAGAAACCCAACATCAACTAGAGAAAGAACTCCTATCCTTTGAGAAGGTAAATCTAGATTCCACAGATCCACTTTATGCTGCGTTTGGAACACAAGCTCACAGATTGAAACGAATCTATCGTTTAGATGGTAGAGCCTTTATATATTTTGAACATTTCTTTCCCGTTTTAAACGAAACAGAAGCTCATGCTTTAGACATGATTAAAGAAAATTCTATCTATCGCCTACTCAGTACCCATCACTTAGAAGTGGCCTCATTTAAAGATGAGTTTGAAGTTGTGCAAGTGTCTTCAGATATTCAAAGCTTGCTGCATCTTGATAAGGACGCTGTCTTAAAACGAAAACGACTCTCAATGGATGCTAGTGGAAATCTTGTAGAGATATCTTATGGTTACTACAATACCCAAGTCAAACCCTATATTATTGAATATGAAATTTAAGTGTCTATGGGCACTTTTTTTCTTAGCAGTTCTTTACATTATAATGTTATAATGATAGAGTAAGTTTATGGAGTGTGAACGATGTTAGATTTACTTATTAAAAATGCCAATACTTTGGATCAAGGTAGAATTGATATTGCAATTTCAAAAGGATGCATTGTAGAAATATCTAAAGAAATTACACAAGCAGCAAAAAAAACATTGATTTTAGAAGATGATGAACTGATATCTTCAGGCTGGATTGATATTCATGTACACTGTTTCCCTGAGATGACATTGTATTATGATCATCCAGATGCTGTGGGTATTGAAACAGGTGTCACCACAATTGTCGATGCTGGAAGCTGTGGTGCTGATAATATTGATGCGCTATATCAATGGGCTCAAACCAGTCAAACGCATGTCTATGCGCTTTTAAATGTCTCAGAAACGGGAATTACCATTCAAAATGAACTCAGTGACTTAAGCAAGATTAATACAGAAAAAATTAAAGAAAAACTCAAGAGATACCCAAATTTTATAAAGGGTTTAAAAGCACGCATGAGTCAATCGGTAGTCCTTGATCAAGGTATTAAACCCTTAGAAAGAGCCAAAGCGATTAAAAAAGAGCTCAAGGTTCCCTTAATGGTACATATTGGCAGTGCCCCACCTCAACTAGAATCCATTCTCGCTTTACTGGATAAAAACGATATTGTAACCCATAGCTTAAATGGTAAAGCAAATCATATTTTATCTAGACAAAACACAGTCAAAAAAGCAGTGTACAAAGCTCAAGAAAAAGGAGTCATATTTGACTTAGGACATGGATCTGAAAGCTTTAGTTTTGAAACGGGAATCCAAGCCTTTAAAGATGGTTTTCGTCTTGATACCATTTCTACAGATATCTATCATAGAAATCGAGTGCAAGGACCGGTATTTGATATGGCAACAACCTTAGATAAAATGCGTTTATTAGGCTATACAATAAATGAAGTGATTGATATGATAACTATAAGAGCAGCTGCCGTATTAAACCTTGAAAACAAGGGGAAAATAGCGCTAGGATATGATGCGGATTTTACGGTTTTCAAAATAATTGATAATGAACCTAAAATTCTTTATGACTCATTAATGCAAACTAAAATATCCCCAAGCCAAATTCAGGTAGTATATGCGATTGTTAATGGAAACATAAGAAAGGTGAATAACAATGAATAAAGAGATTAGAAAGGTTATCAATGCGAGTGGTAAGATGTCTATTTTAGGAACATCTACAGTTTCAGACTCAGTTGCAAGTGCCATGGTTAAAGGAGCACAAAGCTTCTTTATTATGGAAGAGTACTTACTTCAAGTTGAACAAAGCATCGCAACAATAATGGGCTTTGAAAGTACAAAGATATGTGCCTCTGCAGCAGCAGGTATTGTGAGTGCAGTTAGTGGTGTCATTGGTAAAGATGATATAACATATGCCTTAAATCCCCGCACACACAAAACACAAAAGCGTGAGATTATCCTTCCCAAAGGTCATAATGTGAATTTTGGGGCGGCCATTGAAACGATGATTGAGGTAGCAGGTGGTCAAGTGGTGGAAGCCGGTTATGCTAATGAATGTTTTCCACAACAACTTGAATATAAAATTAGCGAAAACACTGCCGCAATCTTATATATAAAAAGCCACCATACTGTACAAAAGAATATGTTAAGTATTGAAGAAGCCCTCGCAATTTCAAAGAAGCATAATCTTCCTTTAATTGTAGATGTGGCAGCAGAAGAAGATTTAAGAGATTACAATAATAAAGGGATTGATTTACTGATCTTTTCTGGATCCAAGGCACTTCAAGGTCCTAGTTCCGGTATTTTAGCGGGAAATAAAGAGTGTATCCAGTGGTGCAAAAATATTGATAAGGGTATGGGACGTGCCATGAAAGTTAGCAAGGAGATGGCTTCTGGTTTACATCAAGCTGTCATGGAACAAGATGCACAAATCAATGTATTAGATTTAAAAGCTTATGAAAAAGCACTTCCAGGATCCTATATCACCCAAGATCTTGCAGGGCGCAGTATTCATCGTCTTGCGATTCAAAGCAGTGCTGAAAAGGCTAAAGGACTCATCCATTATTTAGAAAGTGGTAATCCTGCTATTTTCACAAGAAACTATCTTCAAAACCAAGGCATCATTGAAATTGATCCACGAGCAATTACCCATCAAGAAATGGAAATAATCATTGAGAAAGTGAAGGAATATTTAAATGATTGAATTTTATAAGGGACGTGTGAGTTTAAATTTTTTAGCCAATTCTATTACCAATGCACAAGAGGCCTTAAAGGCCTGTGATGGCTATGGAATCGTAGGTGTTTTAGCAGCGGATTATCCCTCTGATAATGAAGCTATTCAAAAAATGAAGCAATACCAAGAAGCTTTAAATAATAAGATTTCTATTGGTTTGGGACAAGGTGATCCCTTTCAATCTAAAAGGGTTGCAGTCATTGCGAATGCCTTAAATCCCCAACATGCTAATCAGGTATTTACCGGAGTGGGTATAAGCCGGGGTGTGGATACTAAGGATACCTTCATTAATGCCTTAGTATCTCCAAGTGGTGAAGTGGGATATGTCAATATTGCTACAGGTCCTTTAAGTTCTAAAGAAAAGCCGGCTAAGGTTTCGGTTGAAACCGCCATTGCGATGGTTAAAGATATGGGTGGAAATTCCTTAAAGCTATTTCCCATGAAAGGCTTGAAAACATTGGATGAATATCGTTATGTCTGTGAGGCTTGTGCCAAACATGATTTTGCGATTGAACCTACTGGGGGCATTGACCTTGAAAACTTTGAAACTATTTTAAAGATTGCTCTGGATGCAAATGTTAAACAAATCATACCACATATCTATACCTCTATAATTGATCCAATTACAAAAGAAACCCGGGTAAATGATGTCAAAAAACTCTTTGAGATTACCAAAGATTTACTGCAATGAAAGTCTTAGCTTATGGTGAAGTGATGCTGCGACTTCGTGTAGAAGATTATAACTTACTCAGTCAAAGTAATAGAATGATTTATTCTTTTGGTGGGACAGGATTCAATGTGCTATCAGGACTTGAAAACTTTGGGATCTCAAGCAGTCTTCTGAGTTTTTTGCCTGATAATAACTTAGGAAAAAGTGCCCAAGGCTTTATAGCTTCTTTGGGTGTAGGATGTGAACATACTTATTTAACGCCAGGACATCTAGGCTCCTATATCATTGAGGTAGGCATGGGTTATCGTGGTAGTGAAGTAACCTATATGGACCGCTCCTTAAGTAGTTTTAATACAACTATCTTAGAGGATCAAATGATTTCTAAAGCTTTAGAAGGAGTGAGTCATCTTCATCTTTGCGGGATTGCCTTGAGTACTTCAAAGACATCTTTGAATAATGTTTTGAAGCTTGCTGATGCAGCTAAAGAAAAAGGGATTCAAATTATCTTTGATTTTAATTATCGTCCGCGTTTAAACCAATATGCTTTTCATAAAGCGGCCTATGAACAAGTCTTAAGAAAAGCGGATATAGTTTTAGGATCACCATATGATGTTATGTCTTTAATGGAATTAGATACTTCTGAAGATGTATTAGAGCAGTTTATGAATCAGTATGATATTAAAATTTTTGCAGGGACACTTAAAGATAAAAATCAGTATCAGGGTTTTGTAATGCAAGGTAAAAAGATGATAAAAAGTCAAGCCTACACCATCCAGCATGTGATTGAACCTATTGGTACAGGAGATGCTTTTGCATCCCGTTTAATAGCCGGTATCTTAAAAGAGGAGTCACTTGACATAGCAGTTGAAAAGGCCACAATCAGTGGACTCATAGCCCATACCATTAGTGGTGATGTTGTGTTAGTGAGCGAGGCGATGATAGAGTCTTTTGTACCCTACGAATACGCCAAAGTGATGCGTTAGTTGATGAATGAATAGAAGTAATCGATTTTTTTCTTTTACTTCTTTTTCATGTAACTCTAAGGAGATTGTGGTAATATTATAGGAGAAGAAGGAGTGGTAATATGGCGAAAACACAAGCACTATTAGACCGAAAAGATGTAAAAATTGAAGACACATGGGATTTAACTTCCATCTATGCTAATGATACAGAATGGGAAAAAGACTTCAATCTATTGTCAACATTATTAGACAAAGTACCAGAGTATCAAGGAACTTTAACGCAAAGCGCTGAAAATCTTTTAGCAGGGTTAAAATTTAGAGATGAATTAGACTATAAATTGAGTCATTTATATGTGTACTCCCATTTAAACTTTGATAGTGATACAACCAATGCATACTACCAAAATATGGATGGAAAAGTTCGAGGACTTATCGCAAGCTTTAGCGCCAAGTTTTCTTTTTTTGATACAGAGCTTTTAGCAGCGAAAGAAGAAAAGATTGAGTCGTTTTTAGAAGAACTTGAAGCTTTAAAGCTCTATAAGCATCAATTTGAAATTCTTTTTAAAAACAGAAAACATATTTTAAGTGAGAAAGAAGAGAAATTAATGGCTTCTTTAGGACCGGTTCTATCCAGTCCTAGTCAAACTTTTGGCATGATTGATAATGCTGATATTAAGCTTCCGGTGATTGAAAATGAAGCAAAAGAGAAAGTTCAATTAACACACGGTCGTTATTCACTTTTTATGGAAAGTCAAAATCGTGATGTTAGAAAACAAGCCTTTGAAGGGATGCAACATGCCTATCGCGATTTGAATAATACACTCGCAAGTACCTTATCAGCTCAAATTAAGAGTGATAATATTATTGCGAATGTACGCCATTACAATTCAGCTCGTCATGCTGCTTTATCAAGTAACCATATTGATGAGTCAGTTTTTGATGCCTTATTAAAGGGAATCCACAATAACATTCACTTAATGCATCAGTATATTGATCTTAGAAAACAAGCTTTAAATCTAGATAAGATTGAAATGTATGATGTCTATGTTCCAATGGTTAAAAATGTTGATTTGAGTTTCACTTATGAAGAAGCGCAGGCTGTTATTTTAGAGGCTTTAGCAGTTTTAGGGGATGAGTATCATTCTGTATTAAAACGCGCTTTTTCTGAGCGATGGGTGGATGTCTATGAAAATAAAGGAAAACGCTCAGGAGCCTACTCCTCTGGAACATACGGTACGGCACCTTACATCTTGATGAACTGGCAAGACAATATTGATAATCTCTTTACCTTAGCACATGAACTGGGTCACTCTGTTCACTCTTATTTCACGCGCAAATACCAACCTTTCATTTATGGGGATTACTCTATCTTCCTAGCTGAAGTAGCTTCTACAACCAATGAGAACCTTTTATTGAACTATCTATTAGATCAGTATGAAGATGAAGAGATTCGCGCATATCTTTTAAATCATTATCTTGATACTGTTAAAGGAACCGTCTTTAGACAAACCCAATTTGCTGAGTTTGAGCATTTGATTCATACTCAAGACCAAAAAGGGCAAACATTGACAGCGGATTTTCTTAACAATGCTTACCTAGATTTAAATAAGTTTTATTATGGAGAAGAGATTAGTACTTCGGATATTCAATATGAATGGTCCCGCATTCCTCATTTCTACTATAATTACTATGTATACCAATATGCTACTGGATTTAGTGCA
The DNA here is from genome assembly GCA_964653415.1 of uncultured Erysipelothrix sp. Taxonomy (GTDB): domain Bacteria; phylum Bacillota_I; class Bacilli_A; order Erysipelotrichales; family Erysipelotrichaceae; genus Erysipelothrix. The sequence goes on from CAZZFJ010000005.1 coordinate 52,153, forward strand.
GCCACCTTATTTTCTGAAACCATTTATCAGGGTGGAGATGTGACTCCTTACTTAAATTTCCTTAAAGCTGGAAGTCATAAGTATCCTATGGATGTTTTGAAGGATGCTGGGGTAGATATGACTGAGACTCAGGCTGTGGATACGACACTGGAAACTTTTGGTCGTCGTATTGAAGAGCTAAAAGCATTAATAATTAAGTAAAAGGGCGATTTGAAATCGCCCTTCTTCTATTCTTTTATGAGTTAGAAAAGTAGTTTGGGGTTTGGGGTTTTGAATCCACTAACCTGGGGAAA
>CAZZFJ010000006.1:0-49688 GCA_964653415.1 uncultured Erysipelothrix sp.
ATTAAAAAGGTGACATATCTTTTATGACAAGTCACCTTTAAATTATATATTTTATTGATATACTTTTTAATATCCAAATAATTGCACCCAATACCACACGCCATCATGAATATAGAGAGCATAACCTACTTTAGTAAAATTACTTTTTAGGATGTTTTTACGATGTCCTGCAGAACCCATAAATCCATCTACAGCTTCTTGAGCGGAATTGTATCCATAACTAATATTTTCACCACTAATGAACTTACCATCCATAGAAAGGGCATTACCGCCTCCTGGACGCGTGTGACTGAAACTCTTTTGAATTTCTTTTGAACGAATGACAGCAGATCGGGATAGACGGTCATTTAAGCTTAAAGCTGGTAAACCATTTCTCTTACGGGCCGCATTAACAAGAGCATGCATCTCTTGGACCTGAGCAGAATAAGATGAGACTGATTCAGGTGGCGTTGTGCTTGGTTTAGAATTACTATTATTACCAGAGGGTTTAGGAGTATAGACTGGTGCTGAAACAACTTTTTCTTTTACTAAAACAACAAAATCCATGGTTGATTCATTCCCATTTTTATCTTTTGCTGTAGCAGTTCCTTTGTGTTCTCCAACTTTATTAACATCTACAGAACTAAAAGAAACCTCTAGTTTTCCATCAACAGGATCACTGGCTGTGATATGTTTGCTTAGATCCAGCTTATCTCCTTCATAAATTTCAATTTTAGATTTACCTTCCATCACTGGAAACTGTGTATCTTCCATCTTAAGTTGAACTTGTACTGAGCCTGAACTGGTGGGGATTTCTAATATTTCTTGATCGGTATCAATATCTTCTAGTGTGAAATCTTCGATGGTACGTGAGTACTTTAAGACTTCAAACTTAAGATTTTCAAGATCTAATGCTTCACCATACTCAAAGCTAAACTCAACTACTTGTGATAAGTTCGCATGATTTTTCAAAGTGTCTAGTTCGCTGAGATCAGGGCTAGAACAAGCAGTTAATAGCATGAGTGCCCCTAAACTTAACCATTTACGCATCTTGAGCACCTTGTTTCAATGATTCAATGGATTTATGTAAATCCTCTGCGACCGTATTGATATCCTTTACTTCAAAAGTACTTTCTTTTCCTTGATAGTTTAATTTAATAATCCCAAGATTTTGGTCCAAGTAGTTTTGAGATTTTTCAATTAAAATATCATGGAACTCATTTTGTTTTCGTACAATCTTATTAATACTATTTTGCGACATATCTAAAGTTGAAAGAATTTCTTCAACTTTTTTATCATTTACATAGTCCTTGATTACCACTTCATTAAAAAATTCAAGCAAGTAATCGGGTTCATACTTCGCAACACTCAAAATTGCTTTTGCGCGAGTATAGGACGAACCCATTGCTGAATGATTGTTTAAATATACTAAGGGATGCACTCTAACCTTAGCATTTTCTTCTACTATATATTCTTTGACATCCGATCGAAGTCTATCAAAAACCATCATCGATGCACCACTATCAGTCTCAAAATAAAAGTCGATTATCAAATCGCCTTCTTCTGTGGACTCCTGTGTTTCTACTGTTACTTCTTCATTAGCCTTTGACAACAAAAATAATCCCTGATCGTTGATATAATGCGACTCTGCTTTGGTACAGCCAGATAACATAAAAAAACTCAACAACAGGATATAAAGCTTATTCCCCATACATCTATCACCTATATTAAGTTTAACTTCTGTAATTACAAAAGTCTACACTTAATATAGCTCATTTGTGATTTCACATTAAAAAAAGGTAATGTTAACTTATTACCTTGATATTGTGTATCGTACTGTGCTTAGATCACTGATTTTTTGAACATCCACTAAAATCATCAGCTTCCTTAAGTCCTCAATAAAGTGATCAATAACTATTAGATTATCATCCATAACAGCCTTTAAGAAAAATCCTGAAATGCCTACTGCCTTTGCTCCTAAGACTAGTGCTTTGATAACATCTAATGGAGTTTTTACTCCACCTGAAGCTATAATCTCTATTGATTTCATATGCTCTTGATTATCTAGTAAAGCCTCAATGGTGCTTAAACCCCAGTTCTCTAAATAATCATAACGCTTAAATTGAGAGCGCGCATTTTCAATCCAAATAAAATTAGTGCCGCCCCTTCCTGATACATCCACATGCTCAACTCCAAGACTGATAAGCTTTTCAACTGTCTCAAAGCTTAAGCCATTTCCCACTTCCTTAATTAGTACAGGAACGGATACAGATTCAACAATGGCCTTAATATGCTGAGCCCAGTGTTTAAAATGGCGATCTCCTTCATCCATGCTCAACTCTTGTGCAGGGTTGATATGAATTTGAAGTGCGTTGGCATCAATCATAGCAATCGCTCTTTGAGCTTCTTCTACGGTCGCATTGGCATTGACATTAGAAATTAAAAAACCTTCTGGGTAGACATCTCTCACTACTCTAAATGAAGCTTCATATTTTGGATCATCTAAGGCAACATGTTGCGATCCCACAGCCATTGCTAGTTGATGTTTTTGAGCCATCTTAGCCAGTTTTTTATTAATTTCTAAAGTTTTATCACTACCACCTGTCATCGCATTGATGTATATCGGTAATGCAAAATCATGATTCAAATAATGACTCTTTAAGGAAACATCTTCTAAATCATAAGATGGCAGTGCCTGGTGTACTAAATGAACACGATTAAAATCACTTACAAACTTATCTTGCTTCAAAGCATACTCTACATGCTCATCTTTTCTTTTTGATCTCATATGATTGCTCCTTCTATATATTGTATCCCTTGCTTAATCCATGCTTCTTTTAGTAATGAAAGAGACTCTTTGTTATTGTATAATGCAATACCACAGTCTCCACCCCCAGAGCCTGACACCTTTGCACTCAATCCTAGGGATTTCGCACTTTCGATAAGATTGGAAAGCGTCTCAGTTTCAATAGTGTATGATAATTGATTTTGAAGTTCCAACATCCAATCACGATATTGATTCATTGCCATGTCTAAATTTGAATCTAAAGCACTCTTAACTATGACTTGTGCTTTAGAAATCATTTCATGATAGATTTGAGGTTGTTGTTTCTTTAAGAGTTTGAAACTTTGAAGAGCTTTATTGGTATCATGACTCTTATTAGTATATCCAACCGCAATATGAATATCCCAGTTCAACTCTTGGATTCTTAAGTCTTTCCATGGCTCATAAATACATGAGACATCCTTTTGAATGGAGTTTATGTTGTAACGAGTATAGCAAATAAATCCTTGATAAATAGATGTCGCCAGATCAGCACCCGAAGATAATAGATTCATTCTTGATTGTGTTAAAACAGAGAGTTTAAAAAGTTCGAGCTTAGAAAGTTCGATATTATGATATTTTAAGATACTGTCTAAAGTCGCAACAATAACAACACCACTTGATCCAAAACCATACTTTCGATTATTGGCATCATTTAATTGAGAACTCAAAGATAAATGAAAGTTTTTGAATGACACTTTATGATAATTCAACAATTCTTTTGCAACTTCAAGTGCAGCCTTTACATAATTCATTTTCTTATCTTGAGTATGCTCTGTTAAGATGCCATATTCACTTTCAATATGTAAAAAATCGCTTTGAATGAGTTTAGCTTCCAAATAACGATTGACTGAAACCAAAATTGCTTTGCTACCAGATTCCATGATTGCATATTCACCCAATATAAATAGTTTTCCAGGATAACGAAGCTCAATCATAACACATATGCCCCAGGACCTTGTTCAGAAACAACTGTTTCTACATCTGAAAACGCCTCAAGAACTACATCTTTATATGCTTTACTTGTAATAAGTTTGACATTGGGTCCTGCATCCATGGTGAAATACACTGGGATTTCTTTCTGTAGCTCACGAACACGATTGAGAATCATGATAGTCTCTGGCTCAAAATACCACATATTCACAGCTAAAAGTGAGGCATGCATACGCAATGCATTTTCTTGAGCTAACTGACCTACTTTCTTGATATCCCTTTGCTTAATGTACTCTTCCATTAAATCAATATCTTTAAAGGATTGCTTAACCCATGCATCAAAGTAGACTGACTCTTTTGCAGTTTTTTCCATCGCTAAAGTTGATGAGAAATTCTTGGTTTCCTTATTGATTAGACAGGCAATCATAATAACATCATCCCACTTCTTCTCAATCGGAATAGCATAAGAATCAATATCAGAACTTCCCTTTTGCCATTTTACAAAACCAGGATAAATCGAACGTGAAGCGCTACCTGATCCCTGACGTGCTAAGCGTGAGAGTTCTTTATCATCTAAGCCCAAATCTAAGGTTGCCGCTTTTGCGAGTGCAGCGAAAGCACTTGCTGAGGAGGCAAGGCCTGCAGCTTTTGGAACATGATTATAAGAGCGAATCACAGCATATTCCTTCAATTGATAACGACTTCTAATAAAGTCCATAAAAGCCACGACGCGGTTTTTTTCTTTGCCTTCCACTAAAATATCATCAAGATAAAAAATATCTTCTTCTAAGGATGCATCATAGGTGACAGAGGTATCCGTATAAAATTCTTTGAGTGTCATAGATAGGGATGGATTGGAAGGAATCCGTAAATTATCGTCTTCTTTTCCCCAATACTTTATGAGCGCAATATTCGTATGTGCTCGAACTGTTCTACTCATATTCATCCTCCTTTAAATGATAAATCCAACTGTGCTGTGCTCCATTATTTAATAAAGCATCCGCAATTATTTTTGCTTCTACCAAAGTGTTACTTAAAGCAACTAAACAACCACCATTTCCTCCACCTGTGAGTTTAGCACCTAAGGCACCATGCAATCGTGCAACTTCAGTGAGGGCGTTGAGGCTTTGATTTGATACTCCTAGGGAATTTAGCGCACTATGTGCTTGATTCATAAGATCTCCTAAGCCCTGATTGTCCCCTTCTTCAATCATAGGGATAGCTTTTTCACTAAGCGCTCCAAGCACATCAATGAGGTGTTTGTTTTTCTTTAGGTTCTTTTGGACATTGGCTACAGATTCTTTGGTATTCCCAATTTCTCCCGTATCTGAGACGATAAGATAGCCTTTTAACTTTGAAGTGACCTTCTTTACCTTTTTTCCTTTTTCGAAAATTAAAAAATTCTCTTCAATAATTGTTGTTGCATCTAAACCACTGGGATTATGATGATGAATGTTTTCAGCATGAAAAACAAGCTCAGTGAGTGTATCGTGACTGAGTTCTTCATCAAAATAATCAAACAAACTGCGAACTACCGATATTGAAACTGCTGCACTGGATCCCAGTCCTCTTTGAGGGGGAATAGTAGATTCAATCTTAATATGTAAATTTTGAATAGGTTGACCTAAATATTCTAAAGTTTTTTCAATTAGGGTTTTAATACCAAAGATGGCTACTTCTGAAGTTTCAAGTTCGCCATCATAACAAGCTGAGCTGATGGTAATAGGGCCTTTTTCATAGCTTGTTGTGCTTCGTATTTGCACACTAAAAAATGGCATTGCAATAGCCTTCTTACCATACACAACGGCATGTTCTCCCATTAGAATTATTTTTCCGGGGGCTTTTCCGATTCCTAACATTTAATCACTCCATTTTATCTTATTATAGTTTCATTATGCCTGATGTTCAAGCAAAAGAAAAACGAGACATGCTCGTTTAAATTCTTTCTAAGTCTACATATGAAACTTCTGCAGGAATTTGCTGGCTTGCAAAGACAACTAACACCTTAGCACTTTCAGTTTCATCATCCATGGATTCAACTGCTCCATCTTGTCCTTGGTAAGGACCTGATAAAATTCTAACCTGGTCACCAACTTGGAAATCAACAACAATTTTCTTGTCGCTTTCTCCAATTCGTTGAAGGATGGATTCGATTTCTTCAGGGGATACTGGGAAGGGTTTGGCACCACCACCACTGGATCCAATAAATCCTGTTACACCAGGAGTATTACGAACAACATACCAAGCTTCATCTGTCATAATCATTTCAACAAAGAGGTAGCCTGGAAACATATTTTTTCGAGTGACATCTTTTGTGGTTCCGCTTTTTGTTTTTTTGTACTCAACAACTTCTTCTTCAGCCACGATGATACGGAAAAGTGAATCTTCGATTCCCATGCTTTCAACACGACGTTCTAGATTTTCTTTTACTTTATTTTCATGTCCTGAGTAAGTATTGACGACATACCATAATTTATCTTGCATAAATTAATACACCTTCAATAATCTAAGAATTCCTGTAATAACAACTTCAGTTATCAAGAAATATACTACAAAGAAACCAATAAAGGCCAGAACCACTGAGGTATCCTTGAGCATTTGAGGGCGTTTAGGCCATTCTATTTTTCTAATTTCATCTTTAATACTTTTGATACTAAACCAACTCATATATTCTCCTTCTATCGCGTCTCACGATGCAACGTGTGTTTACCACATTTTTTACAAAACTTTTTAATTTCTAATCTGTCCTCTGCTTTTAAGTGATTGACGTAGGTGGTATAGTTTCTAGACAAACATTCCGTACAGACTAGAATCACTTTTTTTCTTTTATTTGTCATACTATTGCCTCCAATTTTGCTATTTAACTTTATCATTCTAAGGACACTTTGTCAAACGAAAGCCCAGTGTTCTAGTACTTGTTTGATACCATGCTTACTTTGATACTAACAGAGTTCTTCTTTTTGATAGATAGCTGTATAATACTGCTCTAACCTCCCTTGCATGTCTGTGTTATTTTACGTATGTATGATATACTATATTACCAGAGGTTAAGGTGATTATATGAAAATTACGAAGGTCTTCAACAACAATTGTGTTGCTACGATTTCAGATGGAAAAGAAGTTATTATAACTGGTTCCGGAATTGGCTTTCAAAAGAAGCTAGGTGACTTAATTGATGAAAATAAGATCGAAAAAAAATTCTCCGTAATGGACGATAAGATGGCTGACTTTGAACATTTATTAGATAATATTTCAATTGATTATTTTGAGTCGACACGAGCCATTGTTGAATATGCTTACTATAAATATGATATGAAACTCAGTAACTCTGTCAACTTATCTCTCACCGACCACATTTCCTATGCTGTTTTACGTGCTCGTGAGGGCTTAGTTATGCCAGGATTGTTTAGTGATGAGTTAAGGCTCTTTTATCCTCAAGAATATGCTGTTGCAGAGTGGGGACTTGAATTCCTCAATAAAAAGTATAATGTGAGTTTGCCACAAGATGAAGTAGCATATATGGCAATCCATATCGTTAATGCTCGTGATGGCGATCAATCTCACCAAGCTCAAGATACACTCTTCTTTATCCGTGAAATAATTAAAATTATTTCTGATGAACTTGGAGAGGTTAATAAAGATTCCTTAGCATACACTCGTTTAACAACACACTTAAAATATTTGGCACAAAGAGTTTTTGGTAAAGAGTTTTCAAGTATGGATTCAAATAATAATGATATGGCTCATGTCTTGAGTACTCGTTTTAAAGAATACAGCAATTGTACTTCAAAAATAGCATCCTTTATCGAAAAATCATTCGAATATACTTTAAGTCTTGATGAGAAAATGTATTTATCGATACATCTTTATCAAATCATGAATAAACGTTAATCAATATTTTAAAAAACGCCTTGTTGCCTACAAGGTGTTTTCATTTGAATAAATAAAATCCCCTCTAGTAATCACTTACTAAAGGGGAAATATATTATGCTAATTTTTTAAGTTCATCCGCAACGAATTGAACTTCAGTACCAATAATAATTTGAACATTTTGGCCACCTGGCTTCATCACACCAACACCACCTGCTGCTTTTACTGCAGCTTCGTTCACAAGATTTGGATCTTTAAGAACTAAGCGAAGACGTGTTGTACAGTAGTCAGTTGACTCCAAGTTTTCTTTTCCACCAATAGCAGCTAATAATGATGTTGCCATTGTAGTGAATTTTTCTTCTCTAGAATTTGAGCTATATGTCACTTCTTCCATGTCTTCACGACCTGGTGTTTTGAAGTTAAACTTAGCAATAAGTACTTTAAAGAGTACATAATAAATTCCAAAGTAGATAATTCCAAGAACAATTAACATCATAGGTTTGTTAGCCATTGGTAATTTTGAACTTAAGAAGAAGTCTACAAACCCTGCACTAAATGTAAATCCTGCTGTCCACTGGAATGTGGCTGCAATGAATAGAGAGAGTCCTGTTAAGGCAGCGTGTACTAAGTATAGTGCAGGTGCTGCAAACATGAATGAAAATTCTAGTGGTTCTGTAATTCCTGTAAAGAATGAAGCAAAGCCTGCTGCTAACATAAGTGAACCAATTGCTTTTTTATTTTCTGGTTTAGCAGCTTGATACATTGCAAGTCCTGCTCCAGATAATCCAAACATCATAACTGGGAAGAATCCAGCTTGATACATACCTGTTACACCTTTAATAGCATTGGCAGCGTTATCTGCACTTCCCCAGAACATTCCGATATCGTTAATACCAATTGTATCAAACCAGAATACTGAGTTTAATGCATGGTGTAATCCTGTTGGGATTAAAAGACGGTTGAAGAATCCGAAGAGTCCAGCACCAAGGGCACCCATCTTAGAAATTGTTGTACCAAATGCTACAAGACCATCGAAAATTACTGGCCAAGCAAAGAGTAAAATACCCGATACAAATAACATCGCAACTGCAGTCATGATTGGAGCTGCACGTTTTCCACTAAAGAATGAAAGTGCTGATGGTAATTGTACTTCAGAGAAGCGGTTGTACATAGTTGCACCCACTATCCCAGATAGAATACCAATAAATGCGTTATCAATTTTTCCAAATGCTGCAGATACTTCACCTACATCTGTTTTTGTAAGCATTGAAACTGAGTCAGTTGAAAGAATTGTTGTAACCATCAAGAATGCAACTAAACCACTAAGGGAAGCAGCCCCGTCTTTATCCTTTGATAATCCGTAGGAAATCCCTACTGCGAAAATAATTGGCAGTTTGTCAATAATTGATGATCCTGCCTTAATCAATAATGCGGCTATGGCGCTATTTGCACCCCAACCAACTGGGTCAATCCAATACCCAATACCCATCAAAACACCAGCAGCAGGTAATACTGCAACAGGTAACATGAGGGCTCTTCCAAGTTTTTGAAGATGTTTCATCATTTTTCCTCCTTATGATGTGTAAGATTATTACAGAGTATAGAAAAAGACCTACAAATATAGCATTAGGGTATGCTTAATATTTGTAGGTCTTGCCTTCTTCAGTAACAATCCTATCTGCCAACAATATAACACAATCAAAAGGGTCGGTCAAGGAATGTTCGCAAATTTTTGTGAAAATATGTTATTATTCGATTTCGGCAACGTCAGCTTCAGCAAGAGTAACAGCCTTTTCATTAAGGGTTTTAACAGTTTTTCCATTTGTTAAAATAAAGATACCTGTTGCTTCTCTACCTGATTCCTTAACGTAATCAAGATCAACTTCCATTAGCTTGTCACCAGCTTTAATTTGATCACCATCAGTTACGAAAAGTTCAAAACCTTTTCCTTCAAGTTCAACTGTATTAATACCAATGTGTAATAGAATCTCAACATCATCACTTGTTTTGATACCCACTGCATGTTTAGTGTGGAAAACCATAGTAATTGTACCATCTACTGGAGCAACAACTGTGCCTTTATTAGGTTCAATAGCGAAACCATCTCCCATCATTTTTTGTGAGAAAACTGGATCATTCACTTTTTCCAAAGGAATGAGTTGGCCTTCCATAAACGCTGCAATTTTATTCGATTTCTTCTTAAAAAACATAAGTATCTCCTCCTTGTTATGTTAATACTGTTTTTAAAAACATAAGTATGTCCATAATTAATTGTAGCAAATCTATAGATAAAATCTAGTTTTTTACATAAAGTCGCATAATATAACTTATTTTGAACTTAGGAGCGAAGGGCGATACGTTTTATTTTTTGGATTATATTATCAATTTTTTTAGTATTTACTGAGGTTAAACTCGCGATTTCTTCGTAAGAATAACCCCGATTCCATAAGCTATAAATCTTTTTCTCAAGAGGATTTAAAGCATCAAGACGCTTTTTTAATATTTGCTTAAACTCCGATATTTTCGCTTGAAAATGAGGATCATATTCCATATTTTCGCAGCGAACAATGTCCATAAAAGACAAACTTTCATCCTCAGAAATACTCATGTCTAAGGATAATTTTGTGTCCAAAAGCATATAAGATTTTGTATTACATTTTCTCATGACTGTACGAACATAGGACTCAACACAGATTTTTACATAGTGAGCTAAGCCAACAGTACGGCTTTCACGATAGGTATAAAGTGCTTCTAAAAGCCCTAACTTTGCTTCTTGATAAATATCATTCACTTGTACTCCATCCGGTTTTTGGATTTGGAATTGAATATGGCTTAACTTCCAAAGCATTGCTTCATACTTTTTTAACATTTCATCCAAAGCGCAGTTACACTGTTGCCTCATCATATATAAGTATTCAAAATCAGTTAAGCATTTTGACATTTTAACCCCTCCTATTAATAATATCAAATAATAAAATTCCAGTAGCAACAGAAACGTTCAGTGAATTAACACTCCCATGCATAGGGATTGTTACAAGAATATCACTTGCTTCTTTAACGATTCTACTAATTCCTTTCCCTTCAGATCCTACCACTAAAACAATAGGCATATCGACATTTAATGTTGAATATTGAATCGCTTCAATACCATTTTCTGCTGCAACAATCCAATACCCTGCTTCTTTTAGTGTGTTGATGGCTTGAACTAAGTTGGTTACTTGACTCACTTTAACACTATGGATAGCGCCTGTTGAGACCTTCGCAACTGTTGATGTAAGACCAACACTGCGATGCTTGCCAATAATGACACCATCTGCACCACTAGCATCCACTGTTCGAATGATTGCTCCTAAATTATGTGGATCTTCTAGTTGATCACACATCACAATCAGTTTATTTTTGGCCCCTGCAATTAGGTCCTGTAGATCATGATATTTAAAGGAATCAATTTCTACAACAACCCCTTGGTGCACTCCTTTTACTTTCTTATCTAAGATGTGTTTATCTACAATTTGGGGATGAATGTTGTGTTTTTTTAATACCGATTCAATCTCTGGATATCTGGATTGCTTCATTAAATAGACTTGTTTGAAGTCTTGCTTACTTTTTAAAAAAGCCAACACTTCATTTTTACCATAAATATATTCACTCATTTATATTTCCACCATTTCTTTATACATATCCCATAAGGCATCTAATCTTTCAGTTTTATTTTCCAAATATAGATAGCCCCAAAGTGCCTCAAAACCAGTGGCCATACGATAAGATAAGACATCTGCATTTTTAGCAATCGATTGTGATTTCGCGTTACGTCCTCTTTTGAAAATTGCTGATTCTTCATCATTTAATAAGTTGTTTTCCAATAAATACTCAATAAAGCGTGCCTGAGCCATAGCGGAGACAAATTTTATAGATGTTTCTTGAAGCTTTTTTGTATGGGTGATGCCATGCTCTACTAAGTATTGTCTTACCTGTAAAGTTAAAACTGCATCTCCCACAAAAGCCAGTACGTTTCCTGAGTGAATCATAAATAACCTTTCTCTAACAAGGAGTCACGGATTTTATCCGCTTGTTCAAAATCTTTGTTTCTCTTTAAACTATCCCACAAATCAAATAAATCCTTATCTTCTTGTGTTAAGCTTATGCGAGGAATATATATACCTAAGATATTCAGCATACTTTCTATTGTGATGACAAGATTAATAATTGATTGGAAGTCCTTGTCTTTTAGACGCATGGCTTGATTGAGTTGTTTGACACTTTCAAACAATATTGCTTGAGCATTCGCAACATTTAAATCATCTTTCAATGCATCAAGAAATAAGGTCAGCTCTTGTTCATGAGCCTTTCCATCCACTATTTTATGAGCACGTGACAAGGCAATATATGCATTTTTTAAAGCTTGTTCAATGCGCCCCACTTCTTTTTGTGATTGCTCAATTGTTTCATCTGAAACATTTAAAACAAGACGGTAGTGCGTGGAAAGAAGTAGCCATCGTGTTACATTGGCACCCAGTTTCTCTATGAAATCCTTAGCCCACATTACGTTACCTATGGATTTACTCATCTTTTCACCTTCAATTTGAAGCATCGCATTATGCACCCAATAATTCGCAATATCTTGTCCATGTAAGGCATAGTTTTGTGCCGATTCATTTTCATGATGAGGAAACTTTAAGTCTTGACCTCCCGCATGAATATCAATCATATCGCCAAATTCCTGATGAATCATCACTACACATTCTGTATGCCATCCAGGTCTTCCGACACCCCAAGGTGCTTCCCACTGAATCCCTTCTTCTGTTTTTTTCCACAATACGAAATCTAAAGGATTCTCTTTATCAATATTACTTTCAATACGTGCACCCACTTTGAGTTCATCTAGTTTTTGGTGAGAAATATGCCCATAACTATCAATATTTGAGACTCTAAAATAGACATCTCCATCCACAACATAGGCAAAGCCGTGATCAATTAAAGCCTCAATAAATTCTATAATATCCTGGATAACCTCAGTAACTCTCGGCTTTGACGTGATGCCTGATGCATGAAGGGCATGACGCACTTTCTCATAAGCACGGATATATTTATCTGCAACTTCTTTCTCACTTGTCATGGTATCGATTGCTTTTTTGACAATTTTGTCATCAATATCAGTAAAATTTGAAACAAACTTTACTTTAAATCCTTCAGATTCTAACACCCTTCTCAAAAGGTCAAAAACTACAATGGGTCTTGCATTTCCAATATGTGCATTATCATAAACTGTCGGACCACAAAGATAGAGGCTGACTTCCCCCTCTTTTATTGGAATAAATGTTTCGATTGAATTTGATTTGGAATTAAAAATTTTCATAGTGACTCCTTATATAATTTGAAGAACCATATAAAGTATTAGACTGATGACCAGTAATGCAGATATGATTCTGAAGATTCGTTTTCCTAAAAAAATATCTTTTGAACAGAAGGTCAAAGTTGAACCTTTCTCTATGACTTTAAAATGTGAAGAACTCAGCAGTTCTTCAAGACTCTTTTCACTGGTGTATGAATTTTGATCGAGTTTAAAAGTGAGATAATAATCATCCTTAAGTGGTCTTTTACTACCTGAGATTGCGGTTGCAAATCCTGTAATAAAATCCTCAAATCGACCATGGTCTTGCCATTTTAAAAATATAGAGTTATCAATCCAGAGATATTCAGTATTAGCCTTAAGAAAGTATTCGTTTTGATTTAGCTTTACAAGGTGATCTTGTGTGATTGTCTTTCCTTCAAACAATAAATATCCACTAAGATTGCTGTCTTCTTTTATGCTGTAGGTTAAAAAGGCTAATCCAAGCACAATGAAAACTCCAACAAAGAGGCGAATATCTTTAGTATGAATATTTAACGTTATTGACTCTAGCAATATCGCAAGTAGAAAGAAGCCTAAGGCTATTTTTGTTGATTTCTTCATAGCTATACTTTACCATAATTTGGGTTTTTAATCATTAAAAAAAGATACAACCCGGAGGCTGTATCTTTGAAAAATCTATATGATATTAGATTTGTCCAGCAACATATTTTGCTGTACGGATTAATTGGTGTGTATATGAAGCTTCATTATCATACCATGATGCAACTTTAACCATTGTGATTCCATCAATAGTTGTAACTTTTGTTTGTGTAGCATCAAATAGTGATCCGTAGTTAATTCCGATAATATCTGAAGATACAAGTTGTTCTTCTGTATATCCGAATGATTCGTTAGCTGCTGCTTTCATTGCTGCGTTAACTTCTTCAGCTGTTGTTTCTTTTTTAACAATAGCAACTAATTCAGTGATTGATCCTGTGATAACTGGAACACGTTGTGCACCACCATCTAATTTTCCATTTAATTCTGGAATAACAAGACCGATTGCTTTAGCTGCACCTGTTGAGTTAGGTACAATGTTAGCTGCTGCTGCACGTGCACGACGTAAATCGCCTGATGAGTGAGGAGCATCTAATGTATTTTGATCATTTGTGTACGCATGGATTGTTGTCATTTGTCCACTTGAAATTTCAAAATTGTCATGTAATGTTTTTGCCATTGGAGCTAAACAGTTTGTTGTACATGAAGCACCTGAAATGATTTTTTCTGAACCATCTAGGATTTCGTGGTTTGTGTTATAAACAACTGTTTTAACATTTCCTGAAGCTGGAGCTGAAACGATAACTTTTTTAGCACCTGCTGTGATATGTTTTCCAGCTGCTTCTTCAGTTCTGAAGAAACCTGTTGATTCAATAACAACATCTACACCAAGTTCACCCCAAGGTAGATTTTCAGGATCGCGTTCGCTGAACACCTTAATTTCATGTCCGTCAACGACGAATGCACCATCTTTAACTTCAACATCTTTGTCATAACGACCTTGTGCTGAGTCATATTTAAATAAATGTGCTAATTGTTTTGCATCTGTTAAGTCATTAACAGCTACTAATTCCATTTCTTCTGAGCCAATCATGTAGCGTGCTGCTAAACGACCAATACGTCCGAAACCATTAATTGCAACTTTTACTGCCATAGTAATAATTCCTCCTTGTGTTACTACTTAATTATACGAACTAATATACTACTTGTCAATTGTGAAGGCCTTATCAAGCCTTAATCTTTGTTAAAATATTTCCTTTTTCATCACCTTCTTAGAAAGTTAAAACTAACACTATTTATGATAGCTCTTACATTGTGTTTTCAGCGAACTTAATTCTTATCTTACTGATAATCACGATTAAATTTGGGTTTAGTTCCTACGTTAAATGCAGAGTATGATGATAACACTTTGACTGAATATAATCTTTCAAAGAGCGTTTTATCGTGTAAAACAGCCATAATGAATGGGTAGCTCGTACGTTTAGCCTCTGGAAAAAGCTTATGTATTTTCTCTGAGGTACTCGCAATCAAATTCACACGCAACTTACCACGAGCGACAAATGAAAGTAGTTTTATTAATGTCCCACTCATATCATAAGCACACTCAATAATCTCTACATGGGTACTATGGGCAACATAAACGCAGTATCCAACCTTCTCCGATTCATTCATAAGTGCAACCACATTACCACCACTGGCTTTTACGTATTGAATTAAGGTATCAAAATAAGCTTCATCACGTTCAAAGTACCCATCAAAAAACGAGGTGAAATTCTGATACACTTGTAAAAGGTCTTTTGCACTAGGTGTTAGAAGAATTCCCTCAATACCCAAACTAGGAATCTGATTTGTTGGGATACTGTATTCCACTAATGAGATAACATTCTCAAATCCATGCCTTCTAAAAACAGAAGGTTCATAGGGACGCAAAACGCTCATGATATTCTCTTTAGAACTCTCCTTCAATATTTCTTGAATAAGTAAACTCATATAGCCTTGTCCCTGAAATTTTTGTCGGGTAAAGACATTTGAAATGTAATCGACTCTTAATTTTTTATCTGCTAAGTTTAATACTTTTGGTTTTACCTGGGCAACAGAAATAATTTCATCCTGATCATCACGTAATACAAAAGTCTCATTTTCATTATAATATAAATCGAAATATGCTTCGGGTGACATTCCTCTTGCATCTGGAAATGCCTGTTTCCAATATTGCATTATTAAATTTTTTTCTTGGCTTTTAGCTTTGGTTATCTGCATCATCATTCATCCTAACTGTATATTCAACATCAACAACATCATCATCATAATGATTTTCTTTAGGAATGTTATTGCGTATGATTTTAATTCTTTTGGGTTTAACGAAAAAGTGATAAAGAAGGGCTAACACCAAAAAGACTGGTAATAGGTACCATAATATTTTTAGTAACAGCAATAGCAAAATTATTCCGAGTATAAATTGAATCCAATAATACATAATCACTACACTCCTTCACTACTATTTTAACTGATTTCGTTGTTTTTATCATCTAACTTGTCTGAAAGTTCAATCAATTTTCGTAATCGATGTTGCAGTCCTGATTTTGAAATTCTATTACCTGTTTGTCTAAAGTAAATTTCAATCAGTTCATTTAAACTGGCCTCAGGGTGATCCATGCGTAGATTCCCTGCATCAATTAATTTTTCATCCAGATGGTTAAATCGATTGTGTTGAATCAAATTTATAATCGCATCCATCTGTTTATTACCTGCGCGCATAATTTTCATATCATTTGCAACTTCCATGTTGTCAAGACGAGTCATGGAATTTCTAAAATCACGTTGAATACGGACATCCTCAAACTGCATTGTCATATTATATGCACCTACAATTTTTAAGAAATCCGCAATCATATCTGCAGCCTTTATATAAACGATATATTTAGAACGACGCTTGGTAACTTTTGCTTCCAAAGCAAAACGCTCAAGTATCCCCACTAAAAAATCTGCCATCTCCTGTGAGTTAGCACCAATCTCTAGATGATAATCGGGTTTGAGGGGTGAGTTCACACTTCCTGCTGCTAAAAATGCTCCTGCCAAATAAGCTTGAGCTGAAGATTCTTTTACTACTATATGTGAATAGGGAATCAGTTTAAAGGCTGTTTTCCCATAGATACCCAAATCCTCAAGGATCATCATGGCTTTCTCTTTAATTCGAAGACGATAGATACTGTTTTTATTGAGATTTTGACGTTTTAAAACAGTCAACTCTGTTTCAACATCATAGCGTTGTTTTACTAGTTGAAAAATTCGCTTTGCGATGGTCGCATTTTCAATTTGAATCTGCAACTCAAATTGTCGTTCAACGATATGCATTGTGGCATTCAAATGCATAAAAGCAGAGAGTTGAGCTCTGAGTGCATCTCCTTCAATTTCTCGAGTGGTAATTTCATGTTTAACTTCACTACTAAAAGACAACTAAATCAACTCCAATATCTTTTCAAGACTCTTTTTAATCTTTAATGAATCATGGCGAATCAAGCCATTATCTACACTCACCACATCATGATATAAAACTTCAAAAGGGTGTTCTTCTCCCTTTAATTGCACCCACTCACTTCCCTTTAAACGGTAGGGCTCTAAAACCGCTTTTGAAAACTTATTATTATCCACAACCACATAATCAATGGGGGCTTCCATATGCTTCAACAGTGCACTAACATGGTCATCAACTGTATAGTGGTCAGTTTCTCCAGGTTGAGTCATCACATTGCAATAATAGACCTTTGTTGCTTTAGTATCCTGCAAAGCCTGTTTAATCTGTGGAAAAATTATATTAGGTAAAATAGAGGTATAGATTGAACCGACCCCTAATAAAATGATATCTGCTTCCATTATTGCCTGCACTGCCTCTTGAGTAGCAACCACTTCTTGATCATAATATACCGATTCAATATGGTTTGAAAAACGAGGAATATTAGATTCCCCACGAACTACTGTCCCATCTTCCATACGTGCCATAAGCGTTAAGGATTGAAGAGATGATGGGATAATTTTCCCTTCTACCTTTAAAATATCTGAAACTGAAGCAATTGCTTCCATGAAATTTCCTGTTTTTTGAGTTAGAGCTGTCAGTATTAAATTACCTAAACTATGCCCACCTAAGGTTTTAGAATCTAATGAATCAAAACGGTAGTCTAAAATTTCGGGTAACAAAGTATCTTCAGGTGCCAAGGCAACCATCACGTTTCGAATATCTCCCATACCAGGGACATTAAATTCACTGCGTAATTTTCCCGTACTACCACCATCATCTGCTACTGTCACGATTGTTGATAATTCCACAGCATCAATTTGCTTAATCCCTCTTAAAATAAGAGATTGCCCTGTTCCGCCCCCAATAACACATACCTTAGTCATAATTGACCTCTTGTTCAATCACATCACGGTGATTCACAAAAACGGTGAAATCATTTCGATACTTTCTTTGAAGCCAATTAACCAGCGATACAGAACGGTGTTGACCCCCGGTACAGCCAACGGCCACAGTGAGATGGTGTTTATTTTCATGAGTATATTCTTCTAGGTTAAAATCCAAATAAGGAATTAACCTTGCTAGAAACTCTTTGGTTTTTGCATCCTCTATAACATAGTCATATACTGGACGATTATTCCCAGAGAGGACTCTTAAATTTTCTTCCCAGTAAGGGTTTTTTAGAAATCGCACATCAATTACGATATCTGCATCACGGGGTAAACCATGGCGATACCCAAAAGACATAAAGCTAATGCTGAGAGTTTTTCTTGATGAAATCGCAAATACGGATTGAATACGTTTGGATAAATCGTGAATGGATAAATGAGAAGTATCAATTATTATCGTGGCTGACTCTCTTACTTCTGTAAAAGATAAAACCTCAATTTCTATGGCCTCTTCCAATGAATTAGCTTTTTTTTGAACTAATAGGGGATGATTGCGTCGATTATATTTGTATCTAAGTAAAAGCGCATCATAGGTCGCATCTAAATATAAAATAGTTAAATCACACTCAATATTTTCAAAAGCTTGTTTAAATGCAAAAAAGTCTTGTGCTGAAACGGACAGTGCCAAGTTTCTTAAATGTTCTTGATCCGTATTATTCTGTAACATATCTAGAAATTCAGGAATTAAATTGACTGGATATCGGTCAATACAATGATATCCCATATCCTCTAGTACTGCCATGGCGCTCGTTTTCCCAGCCCCTGAGATTCCTGTTACAAGAACTACCTTATTTACAATCATTTCATCACCTCTTCTACTATTATAGCAAATATTCAAGATAATCATTGAGATTGTTTGATGAAAGATTCAAATGCCAATTATAAAAAAATCCCTTATTAAGTCTTTACTTAATAAAGGATTGATTATTACTTCGATTTTAAAGCTTGAACATAGTAGAAAGCTTCTTGTGCAGCAATTGAACCATCGCCTGCTGCGGTGACGATTTGTCTTAAATGCTTAACATTGAGATCGCCTGCGCCAAATAGTCCAGGGATGTCTGTTTGCATTCTATCATTTACAATTAAATGACCTTCTTCATCCAAAATACCAAGACCTTCCAGATAAGCACTCGCTGGATCAGCCCCAATGTAAGGGAATAATCCTTGAGCCGTGATAGAAACATCTTCCTGCGTATCCACATTTGTAAAGACTACGCCACCTAACTTATCTTCACTATTGATAATATAAGCTTTAGGGACATGTTTTCTAATGACCTCAATTTTGGGATTACTGAGAACTTGTTTCTGGGCTAATTCATCTGCTCTAAAGACATCACGACGAATCACTAATTTAACCTTACTTGCAAATTGAGTAAGATACAAGGCCTCTTCAAGAGCAGAGTTTCCCCCACCAATCACTAAAACCTCTTTACCTTTATAGAAGGCTCCATCACATACCGCACAGTAAGATAGGCCACGGCCTAATAATAGATGGTCCTCGGGAAATCCTAACGTTCTTTCAACTGTTCCTGTAGCAGCAATAACTGAAAGTGTCGTGTATTTTGAGCCATCTTTTGTATGAATGATTTTGATATCATCTTGAACCTCAATATGATCCACATCTCCATATAAATATTCTGCATTGGACTCTGAAGCATGCTCAAACATATCCATGGATAGCTTGACTCCTTCAATTTCTTTGTGTCCTGGGTAATTACAAATGATATCTGTTTTTATCATTTTACCACCGGGTGCTTCTTTTTCCATCATCGCAACTTTCAAGCCTGCACGTCCTGCATAGACTCCTGCAGTCAAGCCAGCAGGCCCTGCTCCGATAATGATTAAATCATATTGTACGTCCATTCATGGTCTCCTTTTAATATCTCTTTTAATTCTCGCCAATCATCAATGATGACATTAGGATTAGAATCTTCTAAATCTTTTCTGCGTTTTTCATCAAAAACATAACCAATCGTATAAGCCCCAGCACGTCTTCCGGCTTCTATATCTGTCGCTGTATCGCCTAAGTAAATAAAGGAAGAACGGTCGTAGAAATTATCTTTCATCGCTTTTAAGATACCATCTGGATCGGGTTTTACTTTTTCATAATCATCCAGACCATATACAACTTCAAAGTAATCACTCATTTGCTTCATCTCTAAAGCATAAAGAATTGGTTCCTGTAATTTACTTGAAACAAGACCCATCGTGTATCCTTCAGCCTTAAGTTCATCCAAGACTTCAATCATATGATCCATCGGTTTAACATATTGGTCGTGGAGCTCAATATTAATTTTACGATATTGTGCTACTAAATCTTCTACTTGTTCTTTTGGAAAGAATCTTTCAAAACTATCATAAAGTGTAGGACCTAAGAAGGAATATAAATCTTCTTCAGTCAGTGTATACTCCGGTTTATTAATTTTGAAGACCTCTGTGTAAGTCGCTAAAATTAGGGACTGTGTATCCATAACTGTTCCATCAAAATCGAATAATAGAACCGGTTTTGAGCTGGGATATAGCTTCTTAAACTTACCGTAAAAGCCCAGTAAACCCACAATAATAAAGGCAATGGAAATCACTTGAGCAATTCTGAGTTCAATAAAACCAAGATTTAATGGTAATGCATCGGTTCTCATACCCTCAATCACAAAACGAACGGCCCCATACCAAATAAGATATGCGAAGCTAAGGTCTCCACGCTTCAATTTCTTTGATTTTTTAAGAATTTGAGTAATCAAAAACCAACCTAGAATATTGAGCGTGGATTCATACAAGAATGTTGGAGCACGATATGCCCCCTCAATAAACATATGGTTTTTTATAAAGTCTGGTAAAAATCTAAAATGACTTTCCGCAACTATGCCTCCAAAGGCTTCTTGGTTCATAAAGTTTCCCCAACGCCCCATAGCTTGAGCAATCAAGATATTAGGCACAATGGCATCGGCCCAGTGTATGAAGTTATAGCCCCTACGTTTCGCAAAGAAGTAACCATAAGCTACCCCTGCAATCAAACCGCCATGGATGGCCATGCCGCCTTCGCGAAACATCAATATATCAATGGGGTGGGTTATATAATATTGAAAATCATAAAACATGACATACCAAAGTCGTGCACCAATTAAGCCTGATAATAAGGCTCCAAAGAAGAGACTATCCGCATCATCCACAGTAAAACCCATCTTTTTAAGGTTTCTTAAACTTAAGTAATAAGCCATATAGGCTCCTGCTACTATAAATAAAGCATAGTAGGTGATACCGATACTTCCTATTTTTATAAAGTTTTGCATATCAGGGAAAAACTCAATCATTGTTGTACTCCTTGTTTTTATCTTCAATATGTTTCATGACACGTTCATCAAAAATACGTGCCGTGTCAATACCACGTTGCTTCAACATGAAATCACGAACCCCAGATTCGACCAGAACAGCCAAGTTTCTTCCCTCTTTAACAGGGAAAACTAATCGTGGGATTTTTACTCCTAAAGTTTCATAGACAAGATTGTTTTCTACTCCGGCTCTGAGATATTCATTATTATTATCCCATTTTTCAAATTCAATCACAAAATCGATAGTTTCTTTTTCAAGAAAAGAACGCACACCAAACATTTGTGTGACATCAATAATGCCAATACCACGAATTTCAAGCATTCCTTTTATAAGATCTGGTGCAGTTCCTACTAATTGCTCTTTTACACGAGAAATATCGACGCGATCATCAGCGATTAAAGAATGTCCTTTTAAAATTAATTCTAAGGCAACTTCAGATTTACCCATACCACTTTCACCTGTAATTAAAACCCCTTTACCAAAGACGTTCATTAATACTCCGTGAACATTGGTGGTGATGGCCAAAGCTTCATCCAAATAGGTAATGATATCCACAGTTATGTCTGATGTACTGGCCTCACTTACAAAAACAGGAAAGTTTTTTTCTTTGGCTACTTTAATTAGTAGTGGGTGGACTATGTTTCCACCAGTCACAAGACACATGGGTGTTTCATCTGCAGTAATAAAATCAAAACGATCTAATAAGCTAACTTCATCAATTGATTCTATATATGCAGTTTCTTTATTACCAATTAAAAGAATACGTTTCTTCTCTACATGGTCTTTAAAACCTGAAAGTTCCAATCCCGGTCTAGAGACATTAGGAACTAAAACTTTTCTTTGTAAAGACCTTTCATCTCCGGTAATTTGCTTAAAACTGTTAAAGTGTTCAACCAATGTTTTTACAGTAACTATTTTTCTATCCATATTAGCCTCCTATAGTATTTTTGCTAAGTAACGCCCCGTATGGCTTTGCTTATGTTTCGCAACTTTTTCAGGTGTTCCAACGACCACTAATTGACCGCCCTTATCGCCACCTTCTAATCCAAGATCGATGATGGTATCTGCTGATTTAATCACATCCAAGTTATGTTCAATGACCACAACAGTATCACCATTGTCCACAATCGTATTTAATACAGAAATGAGTTTCTTTACATCATGGGTATGAAGACCTGTTGTTGGTTCATCCAAAACAAACATGGTTTTGCCCGTTGCCGGACGTTGTAGTTCACTAGCGAGTTTGACCCGTTGTGCCTCACCACCTGATAGAGTTGTAGCACTTTGACCTAAGCGAATATAGCCCAGACCAACATCAATTAATGTTTGGAGGCCTTTACGTATTTTAGGTATGGCTTTGAAGAACTCATATGCTTCATCAATACTCATATCTAAAACATCGTAAATATTTTTTTCTTTATAATGAACTTGAAGTGTTTCATCATTATATCTTTTACCATGACACTCCGTACAATTAACATAGACATCAGGTAAGAAGTGCATTGAGATACGCTTAACACCATCTCCATTACAAACTTCACAACGACCCCCCTTTACGTTAAAAGAGAAACGCCCTTTTTCATAACCTCGCATCTTTGCTTCTGGTGTTTTTGCGAATAAGTCTCTAATATCATCAAAGACTCCCGTATAAGTAGCTGGATTGGAACGTGGTGTTCTACCAATAGGGTTTTGATCAATTGTAATCAGTTTATCAATATGCTCTAAACCTTTGATTGCTCGGTGTTCTCCTGGACGCACGCGCTGTCTTCCAAGGTGTTGATATGTAGCCTTACTGAGCACTTCATTAACTAAGCTTGATTTGCCACTACCACTTACGCCTGTCACTGCT
The DNA here is from genome assembly GCA_964653415.1 of uncultured Erysipelothrix sp. GTDB lineage: Bacteria > Bacillota_I > Bacilli_A > Erysipelotrichales > Erysipelotrichaceae > Erysipelothrix. The sequence goes on from CAZZFJ010000006.1 coordinate 23,137, forward strand.
ATAAATTGACCCAAGGGAAATTTAACATTGATGTTTTTTAAATTATTGGCTTTAGCTCCCAGTATTTCTACAAAATCGCCATTCCCTTTTCTTCTAGTCTTGGGGACTTCGATTTTCATTTTTCCTGATAAGTATTGGCCTGTTATCGAGGCTTCGCAATCTAATACCGTTTGCAAATCACCCGCTACAATGACCTCACCACCATGTTCACCCGCACCCGGTCCAATATCTACAATAAAATCACTTTCCATCATAGTTTCTTCATCATGCTCCACTACAATTAAAGTATTTCCTAAATCGCGCATATCTTTCAATGTTTGAATTAAACGCGCATTATCTCTTTGATGCAATCCAATGGAAGGTTCATCTAAAACATAGAGAACCCCCGTTAAACGAGAACCAATTTGGGTAGCGAGTCGAATACGTTGGGCTTCACCGCCAGATAGACTACCTGCGATTCTATCTAAAGTTAAATAATCCAGTCCGACATTTTTTAGGAAGGATAAACGATTGTCTATTTCCTGTATTACCAGTTTGGCAATTTCTTTTTTCATCGGATCTAAATCCAAGGAACGAACATAGTCTAGTGATTTTTCAATAGAGAGTTCTGTAAATTCTGGTAAATTTCTATCTCCTACATAAACAGCTAAAGCATGTTCATTTAAGCGAGTTCCATGACATGTAGTACAAACTGATTCTCCTAAATAGGTAGCATACCAGTCTTGTTTGCGTGAGGAAGAGGTTTCCATATGTCTTCTTTCGATAAGACTCGCTATTCCTTCAATAATCTCATTTTTACGCATAACATTCCCACTTCGAGTGTGAATTTCGTATTTTACTGGTTTTTGAGATCCATATAAAATGATATCTAATTGTCGTTTAGTGAAGTTTTTAAGTGGCGTATCGATGTCAACTTTCGCAACTTTCATCAGTTCTTCGAAAACTTGCCATTCTATATTTTGTGTATCAACAATATTTTTATAATATCGAATTCCCCCTTCGCGAATCGTTAGACGATCATCGGGTATGAGTAAATCGATGTCCACAGCTTGAGTAATTCCCAAGCCATTACACGTATGGCATGCTCCTAAAGGGGCATTGAATGAAAATAGCCGAGGTTCAATAGAAGGGATACTGAAACCACAGTGTGGACAAGCAAATTTATTAGAAAACAGGCGAATATTCTCACCCTGTTTTACCTCAACAATTCCATCACTTAGCTTTAAAGCAACCTCAATGGAATCTGAGATTCTAAATTGACTGTCCTCTTTCTTAATGATTCGGTCAACTACAACCGATATATCATGTTTTTTAGTTCTCTCAAGGCTTTCCACCTCTTCCAATAAAACAAGTTCACCATCAATATAGGCACGAATAAAGCCCTCTTTGACTAAGTTTCGAATCAGTTCTTGATGCGATCCTTTTTGTCCCTTTAAGATAGGAGCCATGATTTCTAAACGACTGCCTGTTTCATACATCATTATTTGGTCCATAATTTGCTTAACAGATTGAGATGAAATCTCAACATGATGGATTGGACAATAAGGGACACCCACACGTGCATACAGTAAGCGTAAATAATCATAAATTTCTGTCACGGTTCCTACTGTTGAACGTGGATTATTAGATGTCGTTTTTTGATCTATGGCAATAGATGGGGATAAACCTTCGATAAGTTCAACATCTGGCTTCTCCATATTTCCTAAAAATTGACGTGCATAAGAACTGAGAGATTCAACATAACGTCTTTGCCCCTCAGCATAAATCGTATCAAAGGCTAAGGAGGTTTTTCCAGAGCCTGATAAACCGGTCATAATAATCAGCTTATCTCGTGGTAATTCGATATCAATGTTTTTGAGATTATTCTCTTTGGCACCTTTAATAATAATTTTGTTTTTTTCCATCGCTGCCTCCAATGCTTATGATATTATAACATGATTTACAAGAACAATATAAGGAAACACTTTGAATTTTAAGGCTGTTAAAAAGCCAAACAATCCATGTTTGGCTTCATAATTTATGACTCATCTATGAGATTTTGATAAATCTTTATGTATTTATCAACTGATTTTTTCCATGAAAAATCACTGACCATACCGCGTCGAGATAATCGTTTGAAGGATACTCGATCTTCTTTAAAAGTTGTGATTGCTTCACGCATTATTTTAAGCAAAATGTCTGCATCAAAGATATTGAAGCTAAAACCTGTTCCTGTATTTTCATACTTATTGAAGGCTTCAACACTATCACGCAGTCCCCCTGTTTCATGAACAATTGGGACAGAGCCATATCGAAGCGCAATCATCTGCGAAAGCCCACAAGGTTCAAATGCCGATGGCATTAAAAACATGTCACTTGAGGCATAGAGTTGCTGTGCTTTTTTAGTATCAAATTCAATCAGGGCACGCATTCTATCAGGATATTTTAGTTCAAAGTATTTAAAGCTATTCTCATATTGTTTCTCCCCTGTTCCCAGGACAACATATTGAACTTCTTCCTGAAGTAAACGATCTAAAACTTGATCGACTAGATGAAATCCTTTTTGATCAGTTAAGCGCGATACAGATGCAATAAGTGGAATATCCTTATCTACTTTTAATCCCATTGCTTTTTGGAAAGCTTCTTTTCCCGCCATTTTCTTATCATAACCATTCACTCCATAGTTTTCAAAGATAATGGGGTCAGTTTTAGGATTATACAAGTGAGTGTCAATTCCATTAAGAATCCCTACAATTTTCCAATCGTTATACTTTAATACTGTATCTAAGCCTTCACCAAACTGCGGAGTTTGAATTTCTTGGGCATAGCTTGGACTGACTGTGCTAATGATATCGGAATAGTTTATTCCTGCTTTAAGAAAGTTAATGGTGTTATGGTGTTTGACACCATGATCATTAAAGCTGGAGTAATCCAAACCAAATAGACTTTCTAAGACAACAGGACTATAAATTCCTTGGAACTTGATATTATGAATGGTGAGAACCTTTCGAATATTCTGGTATTTTTCAATCCAGTGATACTTATTTACCAATAGCATTGGAATCATCGCCGTATGCCAATCATGAACATGGATAATATTGGGGATAAAATCTATACGTTCCATCATTTCAATGGCAGCCATGCTGAAAAAAGCAAAACGTTCGCCATCATCCCAATAACCATAGAGTTCATCGCGATTAAAAAATTCTAAGTTATCAATAAAGTAATATTGAATTCCTTGATAATTTAAACTCTTAATCCCACAATAAACTGTGCGCCAACCCATATATACATCAAAGTTAAGGACATCTTGCATTTGATCTTTAAAATGTTGCGGAATAGTTTTGTAGTAAGGGAGGACAACGCGAATATCTACCCCTGATTTTTGTAACTCATGAGGTAAAGATCCCACAACATCTGCCAGTCCCCCTGTCTTTACAAAGGGTACTCCCTCCGCAGCTACAAACAGGACTTTCATAAGGCAGCCCCTTTTCTTATTTTGGCACCCTTCTGAATCACCAGTGCTTTCTCTTTAGTTCCTGAGAGTTCCACACCGTCTTCAATAACGACATCTTTATCAATTAAAACATAATTCAGTTTGACATCATTGCCAATTTTTGTGCCAGTCAAGATGATGGAATTTTGGACCTTTGAGTTTTCTCCTACTTGAACTTTTCTAAATATTAGGGAATCAGTCACTGAACCATAGATTAAAGATCCCGTAGCTATTTGAGCATTTTTAACTTTTGAGTTCTCACCATAGTAAGTAGGCGGACCACTTCTAGCACGTGTAATAATTGGATAATGATTGTAGAAGAGTTCCTGATAATTGTCATCTTTCAACATTGACATATTGACATCGAAAAATTCTTGGGTCGAGTGAATTTTTGCACAAAAACCACGATACTCATAAGCTTTTAAGTTATAATCAGGGAGATATTTGATAATAACGTCATTCACATTAGCGAAATATTGATCCGCATTGGCTTTCTCAAGCATTTCAAGTAAGGTGTCTATTTTCATGAAAAATACATCTAAACTCATAATCTTAGGACCAACCGATGTATCTTTAGCTAAAATTTCATCACCTTTTAGATGGAAACCTTCGTGTCCTGTATCCTGAACCGAGTATGCTAAAGTGACATCACCACCCATAATTTTATGTTTTTCAGCCATATCGTTGATGTCCAAGGTATGAATAACTTCGCCACTTTGGATGATGATGTATTCATCCTTTGATTTCTCTAAGAAAATAATATGATCTTCATAGAAGTTTCGATCCTTATCATAGAGCTTATAATGTTCGCCTTTCCAATATTGTTGAGAAAAGGTAAACAGCCCACCACGGATTGTGGAGTCTAAATCCCACTCACGACCACTGCGAACATGATCATAAATAGATCGGCCACTGCCGCTAATAAACATAGCAACAGACTCAATGTTTGCATGACTAATACTGGATAAAATGAAGTCTACAATACGATATCTACCACTAAAAGGGAGTGCGGCAATCGGTCTATGTTTAGTTAGGGGGTCCATTGAATCTTTGAGGCTTAATAGATTGACCATAGCACTAATTTTATTCGTTTTCATTTTCTACGACCTCCCCGTATCCTACGACTTTAATATTTTCTCTTGTACCTATAACTACTGCCCCTTTTTCTATTCGAGCATTTTCACCAACGATCGCATAAGAAACTTTTGCATCTTCATCAATTTTTGCATTTTCCATGATGACAGAATGTTTGATTTCTGCACCTTTTTTTACATGCACATTTTGTGACAATATACTCGACTCTATATAACCGTCAATAATACATCCATCTACAATCATGGCATTTTTGATTTCAGCATGTTGTTTAATATATTGTGGTGGAGCTGCTTTATAGCGTGTAAAGATACGCCATCCTTCTTCACCAATTTTTAAATCAAAGTCAGGGTCTAAAAATTCCATATGTGTTTCCCATAGACTTTCAATCGTTCCGACATCTTTCCAGTAACCATCATAGGCATATGCAAAGACATCATGATTTGAGTTTAAGTACGATGGAATAACATGTTTCCCAAAGTCCATCATGATTCCTTCCTTTTTGGAATCCTCAATGAGGGTATTTTTGAGTTGTTTCCAATTAAAAATATAAATCCCCATGGAAGCAAGGGTACTTACTGGGTTTTTGGGTTTTTCATGGAATTGTACTATACGACCCTCAGCATTGGTTTCCATAATACCAAAACGACTGGCCTCCTCTATGGGGACATTTAAAACGGCAACGGTCAGTTCAGCATTTTTCTCTTTATGAAAATCCAACATTTTCGAGTAGTCCATTTTATAAATATGATCGCCCGATAGAATTAACACATACTCCGGATCTTGTGAGTCGATATAATCTATATTTTGATAAATAGCATTGGCTGTTCCCTGAAACCACTTGTTTCCCTCAGCACTGGAGTAGGGTTGTAAGATTCTTACACTATCGTCGCGGCGATTCAAGCCCCATGGTCGTCCATTTCCAATATGCCCATTTAATTCTAGGGGCTGATACTGTGTAACAACTCCAACTTCATACACCTTAGAGTTAAAGCAGTTACTTAAAGCAAAATCAATAATTCTATAGCGTCCACCAAAGGGCACCGCGGGTTTTGCGGTTTCCTTTGTGAGTTTACCAAGGCGCGTTCCTTGCCCACCTGCAAGAAGCATCGCTATCATTTCTTTTCTCATTCTAAACCTCGCTTTCTTATTAAGAGTCCACCATAAGCTGGTAGCGTCATTTCAATATTTTTTTGATTTGTAGTCATAACTGGTAAATTCTTAATCCAGCTTCCTCCAAACTCTTGCATTTCGGTATTGATAAATACTTCATACACTCCTTCCTCTTCAACACTAAACCTAAAGTTTTGACGTTCCACCGGCAAGAAATTAATCGCTGCATACAAGATATGATCTTGCGATTTACGTTTTATTACTAAGATACACTGTTCATCATTGGCGTCTATCACTTCAATACCAGCTGCATCAAAACTCTCTTGATAGATGGCTGGTGATTCTTTCACGATGTGGTTCATTGTTTTAATAAAGTGTTGGTATTCTTTATTAAACTCATAGCCCAAGTCTTTCCATTCTACCTCAGAGTAATAACGCCATTCTAGAAATTGTCCAATCTCATTGGACATGAAATTCAGGCTTCCTCCTGGAAGAATTTGCATGAGTAAATTCAATATTTTTAATTGTGCAAACTGCTTATAACGATCGCCTGGCATTTTACCCAAAAGTGACTTCTTTCCATGAACGATTTCATCATGAGATAAAGGAAGAACATACTTTTCATTATGCATGTAGATGAAGATAAAAGTCACAAGATTGAAGTGATGATTTCTATATAGTGGGTCCATCTCAAAGAAGCGTAAAATATCATTCATCCAACCCATATTCCATTTTAAATCAAAGCCTAAGCCCCCATCTTCAACACTTCCAGTCACTTTAGGATAGTTGGTGCTTTCTTCTGCAATCATATAGACATCAGGGTGTGATGCTTTGACTAAACGATTCATTTCTTTTAAGAATTGAATCCCTAAATAATTGAGGTTACTGCCATCCTCATTGAGAACATGTGGTGGTAAATCATAATCAAGATACAACATATTGGATACTGCATCTACTCGAATTCCATCTACATGAAATTCCTCAATCCAGTACATTAAGCTTGAATATAGAAAGCTATTGACTTGGGTCTTTCCTAAATCAAAATTGAGGGCGCCCCACCTCTTATTGTAGGCTTTGATGCTATTTTCATATTCAAATGTAGCAGTACCATCAAAGTAAGCCATCGCTTCATGATTTTGACAAAAATGTCCTGGTACAAAATCCAATATCACCCCAATATCTTGCTGATGACAGGCATTAACAAAGCGTTTCAATTCCTGAACAGTTCCATAACGTGCAGCAACTGCAAAGTAACCCGTAATTTGATATCCCCATGATGCTTCCAAAGGATGTTCCATAACAGGCATCAATTCAATATGGGTATAACCCATATCTTTTACATAGGGGATTAATCGTTCAATTAGATCATCGAAACTGTAGTTACTGTTATCTAAGTGCTTCATCCAAGAATTCTTATGAACCTCATAGATATTGAGAGGTGTTCTAAATTTACTTTTGTGCCACCTCTTTTTCAAATAGTCATGATCGCTCCATTCAAAATAATCATCATCACAGACTAAGGATGCATCTTTTGGTGGCATCTCAAATTGTCTTGCAAAGGGATCGATTTTAAAATGATGATCACCATTTTGAGTTCCAATCTCATACTTATATTTTTGCATAGCATAAACATCCGCTCTAAAAAGAGTCCATGCACCACTTTCATATAGAGGCGACATCGGCTCAGCTTGCCAATTATTAAAATCACCGACTAAAGATACAGATTTTGCGCGCGGTGCCCAAACAGTAAATCGATAGCCTTCAACACCATTAACACTCGTTTTATGAGCCCCAAAAATGGAGTAAGCATGATGGTGCTTTCCCTCATTAAATTTGGTAACTTCATCGAGTAAATATTGATTTAAATGCGGCATTTTTTATCCCCTTTCACCCTAAATAATACAAAAATCCACACCAATAACAACAACTGTATTTCCTCATACAAATATTGTTTTTAGTGTGGATCGATCCTACTTCAAGTATATATTGCTTTCCATACCTTGTCAATTAAAGTTTCAAGATTCAAGGCAAAAATAGCACTCTTCTTAAGATATTTGATAACACATTTTTGTGTAATTTTTTTATAAATTATTTTCTGCTTTTATCTCCATCATAATGTCACGAAGTTGAGCTGCTCTTTCGAAATCCAATAAAGCTGCAGCTTCGCGCATTTCTTTGTCCAAACGTGCGACGACTTCCTCAACATCTTTTTTGGAAGACTTTTTATTAGTCCGTACGCGCTTGGTGAGTTCAGCAGTTTCTTTTCCAGATATTACATCTCGAATTTCTTTGATTATAGTTTTAGGGGTAATGCCATGGGCTTCATTATGTGCCGCCTGTATGTCTCTACGTCTTTTTGTTTCATCCAGAGTATAACGCATGGAATCTGTAATTCTATCAGCATACATTATGACATGGCCATTCTGATTTCGAGCAGCACGACCTACGATTTGAACTAAGGAACGCTTTGAACGAAGGAAACCCTCTTTATCTGCATCCAATATTGCGATTAGTGATACTTCAGGTAAATCCAATCCCTCACGCAACAAGTTGATACCAATTACTACATCATATTTCCCAAGACGTAAATCTCGAAGGATTTCGATTCTTTCAAGGGTCTTAGTCTCATGATGTAAGTATGAAACTTTAATATCCATCTCTAAAAGATATGACGTGAGTTCCTCTGCCATCTTGACTGTTAATGTGGTAATTAAAACACGCTCATTTCTTTCTCGTCTTTCATGAATTTGGATAATTAAATCATCGACCTGTCCTTTAGAAGGTTTCACTTCAATTGTAGGATCCAGTAATCCTGTAGGTCGAATAATCTGTTCGACAACCTCGTGATTTACTTTTTCCAGTTCATAATCACCAGGAGTTGCTGAAACATAAATTGTTTGGTTTTGCACCGATTCAAATTCTTCAAAAGTCATGGGACGATTGTTTAAGGCACTGGGGAGTCTAAAACCAAACTCTACTAAAGTTCGTTTACGACTTTGATCACCATTATACATTCCACGAACTTGAGGTAATGAAGCGTGGGATTCATCAACAATAAAAAGATAGTCCTCTGGAAAATAATCAAACAATGTGAAGGGGCGTTGTTTGGGCTTGCGTCCATCAATATGCATGGAGTAGTTTTCAATACCCGAACAAATACCAAACTCTCTTAGGGATTCTAAGTCATGTTCTGTTCTTTGACGCAGTCTTTGTTCTTCCACTAGCTTGTTTTCATGCTTAAAATAATCGAGACGTTCATGCAGTTCCGCTTCAATTTTCTCACAAGCTTTTCGAATATGAGCTAAGTCTCTAGCATACTCATTCGCAGGGAATAAGTGATAAATCATATACGCTTCACGTCGGTGTCCTGTAATCCGGTCAAGTTCTACAATACGTTCGATCTCATCACCGAAAAACTCAATACGAATCACAAAATCATCGGTATGACCTGGAACTATTTCTATAGAATCGCCTCGTACTCTAAAAGTACCACGAGATTGTTCCATGTCATTACGTTTATATTGACGAGACACTAAATCACGAAGTAGATTATCTCTAGATATTTCCTGATTTACCCGTAAAGTATAAAGCATTGCCTTATAATAAGCTGGATCTGAAGTAGCATAAATACTGGCGACAGATGCGACCACTATGGTATCGCGTCTTTCTAGAATGGAATTTTGTGCAGCAAGGCGAAGCATATCCAACTCTTCATTAATCATCGAGGACTTTTCAATATAGGTATCCGATCCTGGTAAGTAGGCTTCTGGTTGGTAGTAATCGAAGTTTGAGACGAAATACTCAACACGATTATGCGGGAAAAATTCCTTAAATTCAGAATAGAGTTGTCCTGCTAGTGTTTTATTATGCACAAAAACTAAAGTAGGTCGATTGAGTTTAGCAATCACATGGGAAACGGTAAAGGTTTTACCTGTACCGGTTGCACCTAAAAGAACTTGCTCTTTCTTGCCCTTCTCAATCCCCTCACTCAGAACATCAATCGCTTTAATTTGGTCCCCTTTCGGTTCGAAATTTGAAACAAGTTGAAATTTATGATCCAAGTTGAATCACCTCAATTGCTTTTTGGAGTTGGTTATCATGAAGTTTGCGGTTCAAAGACCATTCCTGCACCACTGCGCTATAAATCTGTTTTAAAAAATTTTCATCAATACTGTCATCAACAGTCATATTAAGATCTTGTTTAAACTGGTGTAAAGCATTGCGTGTCGCAATATCATAATACGAATCAGTACGTCCGTCATAATAGCCCAAGAAATCTAAAGCTTTTTGAACATATTCTACCTCAGGAGCTACTGTGTCATAATTTTTAATTTCAGTAACTTCTTCTGGGTTATATGTAGCATAGAATATCTCGGGTAACTTTACTTCAACATTTGGAGCAATCCCTACTTGATGAATATTCTCCATTTTAGGTGAAAACCATTTTGCGAAAGTATATTTTAAATAGGACTTGTCATTTTTGTCTTGCGTTTGACGTTGCACAGTTCCTTTACCATAGGAGTTTACCCCTACTAATTTTGCATCTAGATTATCTCGTAACGCCAGTGCAAACACCTCAGATGCACTCGCTGAATTTTCATTTATAAGTACGACAATTTCTTCAAAGGGATATAAATCACTACGGGAATCTTTAACCTTATACTCTGTTGTTTTTCCATTGGTAAAGGTTTCGTAGTAAATGGTGGTTCCTTCTTCGAAGAATAATGATGAAATGCTGTTAATTGCACCTAGGTAACCGCCACCATTATCACGAAGATCAATTATTAATTTTTCAGCACCGGATTGTTTGAAGCTATGAAGATAAAGCTCCGTTGCTTCACCTAGATTTGAACCAAAAGAAGTGATTTCAAGATAGCCAGTTTTACCGTCAATCATTTCACCCCAGGTTAAGGCATTTACCGTATCTCGAATCACAGTCATTTCAACACGCTTACCTTGGCGGTCCACTTCAATTTGCACTGTAGATCCTTTCTTACCCAGTATATGATTCTTTAAATCATCATCTTCAGGCAGATCTTCAATAATTTTTCCATCTACAGCAATCATAATATCTCCAGGTAAAATTCCAGCTTTTTCAGCAGGAGAGTTTTTAAATACACGGGTAATCAAGGAGTCTAAGGGTTGGTATTGTACACCAATTCCAACAAATGACATATCTATGGAATCAACAAAATCTTGTGACTGTGCTTCAGTCATATAACTTGTATGTAAGTCACCATTCTTTTCTAACATCCCAATAATCGCGTTATCAATCATTTCAGTTTCTGGATTTTCCATCTCATTTTTAAAAAACCAGTCATTGACTAAGGTATTATATACGCGTTCAAAGCGCGAGATATTGGCATCTTGTGTTTGATTGAGTGGACTGTAAAATACGGCGCCATAAGTCCATCCTAATGCAAAAATAAGAAATCCAGCGACAACAGTTGTTACTGTCTTTCTTCTTTTTTTCTTTTCAGCTTGAACCTCATCAGGCCATTTATGACGCTTCAATGGTATTCTTACAGTATCTTTTTCATTTGAACTCATCTTAACACTTCCTTAAATCTCATTACATTATACACTAATTTCGATTTGAAGGTATGGTATAATAACCAAAAGGAAGTGGCAGTATGAAATATATCACGGTGTATTTAGGTTCTCGAACCGCCCATGATCCAATCTATTCTAAGGCAGTCATAGAATTAGGAAAACTAATTGCTAAAGACAAGCACGCCTTGGTCTATGGAGGAGCACAGATCGGGACTATGGGACTTTTAGCAGATACTTGTCTTAAGCATGGAGGACGAGTCATTGGAATTATGCCAGAAATTTTAAGTGATCGAGAAATTATCCATAAAAATCTATCCGAAACTATCATCGTAAAAGATATGTCCATGCGCAAACAAAAACTTGAGGAGGTTGGCGATATTTTTATTGCGATGCCAGGAGGATCAGGAACTTTAGACGAAATTTTTGAAGTCATAACCAATGCACAAATTGGTCTTCATAAAAAAGCAGCATGTTTTATGAATATTGATGGTTTTTATGAGGGAATACGCCTTTACTTAAATAAAGCTTTGGAGCAAAATTTTATCTCGCAAGAAAACTATGATGCAATTTACTTCTTTGACAGTATCGAAGAATTTTCACAATCTAAGCTCTATTTATCGGCTTAAATTGTCATTAATGCCTGTTTAAAAGCTTGTTGTACTATTTGTGTGGTACAACAAGCTTTTTTATGCTACAATCCAAGCATTGGGAGGTGGATTTATGAAAATGATTATCGAGAACTTAAATAAATCCTTTGACAACAAAGTAGTCTTGAAAGATATCAATATTGAATTTGAAAGAGGAAAAATCTACGCATTATTGGGTAGAAACGGAAGTGGTAAAACCACATTTTTCAACTGTTTAAGTAAGGATTTAATGGCAGATGCTGGATCCGTTATGTTTTCTGATGGTACTTTAGTGACACCTAGGGATATTGGTTATGTTTATACCAACCCAATGTTACCAGAGTTTTTAACAGGTTATGAATTCTTAAAGTTCTTTTTAGAAATTAATGAAGATCGTGGATTTGATGTCAAAAATATTGATACCTACTTTGATAGTATTCAAATAGATAAAGATGACCGAGACAAACTCATTAAAAACTATTCACATGGAATGCGAAACAAGCTACAGATGTTAACAGTGATGATTCAGAAACCAAAAGTATTGCTATTGGATGAACCACTGACTTCATTTGATGTTGTCGCATCCATTGAAATGAAAAAGAGATTACTTGAGTTAAAGCAAGATGCTATTATGATCTTATCTACTCATATCCTACAAATCGCAACAGAAATTTGTGATGAGGTTGCTATCTTACACCATGGTTCAATGTCTTTAATGGATTCTTCTGATATTAAGTCACAAAGTTTTGAAAATGAAGTCTTAGAGATTTTGCGAGAAGCCCATGAATAGACGCCTTGTCAGAATGATTGAATCCACTGAATCTACGAATAAGTTCATTTATTTTCTACGTAAGATCCCTTTTATTGGTAAACGTATCAATCCTTATATATATCTTAATACCACTTTTAAGAAATTTGTCTCTATCATTTCATTCATCAAGAAATTTCTTAACATACTTATCAGAAAAATAGTTTATGTAGGGATTATTTACTTTGCTTTATCTTTTATCCCCGATACATTTTATAGAAAATTTTCCTATTTAAATCATATCAATCTCTTTATATGGACTATGATTACTCTCAATCTTTTGCGTTCCATACTTGATATTACTATATTTGAAGATATGCCTTTAAAGTGGCTACTTGTTACTTCATTTCGAAGAAGTTACGATGACTACTTCCGCTTTCGTTTCTTCAATAAAATAGTTGAGAAAGTATATTTTTGTCTGCTGATTTTTGGATTAATAGCATTTACTTCAGATTTACGTAGAGCATTTTTTACTTTCATTTTCTTGTTTTTTCAAATTTTATTCTTTGAATACCTTAATATCCTTTACATTGAAAAAAATAAAAAGCGCTTGGGTTTTAAGTTAGGGTTCCTAATCTTTATCTTTTATAACTTTGGACTCTTATTTTTCATATTTACGCCGCTTCTATTAAGCAAACTTCTTTGGACAATAACCTTGCTACTGCTATGCATGAGTGCTTATTTAGTGTTCAAGATACTGCAGTACCCTCATTTTGACACTATTGGGATTTATGCAACCTCAACTATAAAAATGAGTAATGATGCAATCAATCGAAATCAGCAACTTATGAATCAAGGATTAAGGGTCGATGAAAAGTATATTGAGTTGAATCGCTCAAAAGAAATCGCACGTAAACATAAAGCTTACCCTTTTTTAAATCGAATCTTCCTACTCAGACATCAAAACCTTTGGCTTAAGCCCCTAAAGTTTAAGCTTATGGCATTATTTGGAGTCGGAACTATCTTTACACTTTTTCTACTTGTTTTTGAAAAGGATTCACAATTTTTTACCCAAGGTTATTTAGATAATGTGGCTTCTTTATTTATTTTATTTTATTTTTTAAGTACTGGTGAATCCTTATGTAAAGCATACTTCATGAACTGCGATTATAGTTTGATGCACTATCCTTTCTACACTCGAAGAGAAACAATCTTAAATCAATTTATGAGTCGATTCTTCACAATTGCTATTCTAAACTTAATCTTACTAGCAAGCTATTTTATCTTTCTAATTCTTTGGGTGGCCTTAGGTTTTACTGAGTTCAATTTTATAGCTCTTATTCCTTACACACTAACCCTTATCTTAGTATCCTTATTTTTTAGTATCCATAATATTTTCTTATATTATATCTTTCAACCCTTTGACAGAGATTTGAACATTAAAAGTGTTCCTTATACTATTGCTTCTACCGGGTTTTATTTATTAGCATTTTACTTGGATGACTTCATTAAGTATATTCCAAGAACTAATTTGTTTATCACAGTCTTTATCAGCATTTATATGGCTATCGCCTTGTTTGTGGTATGGAAGTATTCTCATAAAACTTTTAGGGTAAAATAAAAGGGTTGCAATCGCAACCCTTTATCCTGAATTTCCTACATATAAGCCCCAATAACTTGAAGGGTTCATACGACAATTAGGCACATAGCCTTTGACATCACATCGATGACTGTATTCATTTCCCCAAGTAGATCCACCGGTACCAAAACGATTATTCCGTGAACCACTCCACCAATCATCATAAGCTTCATTAACAGACATATTACCCAAATAGAATAGTTCTGCATGGACGTGGGCACCCGTAGAGGTTCCAGAGTTTCCAACGCGACCAATCACTTGTCCTTGAGAAATTTTTTGTCCTGGTGACACTAAAACACCACCATTTTGCATATGACCATAAAGCGCTCCATATGCTTTATTTTCACTAGAAACTATCATCACTACATGATTCCCAAATCCACCACCGCAACCACTACTTAAGCTACCTTCTGTTGGACAACCTGTATGCGTCGCAATGACCATACCATTGGCGGGGGCCACTATTGCAGTCCCTCTAGGTGCAGCTAAATCAATTCCCAGATGTTTGTTACCGCTTGAGTAACTCCAAACGGATGCAGAAACATAAAAACCAGAGTTAATGGGTCTCACCATAGATCCTTGGGAGCTGGCGATACTTCCAATGTTACTGATTTTGCTTCCTAAGACTTTACTTGCTTGCTCAGCTGCATTACGCTTTTCAGCCATTTCTAGATAAGCGGTTCTTAAAACGCGAACACGCTCTTGAGCTACAACCTTAAGTTCTTCTTGTTCTTTTACTGCTGTAACTTGTGATTGAAGTAATTCATCTTTATATTTTCTTTCGAAGTTTAACTCGTCTTTTTTATCAACAACCAAGACCTTTTCTTCATTAAGAAGACGAATATTTTCTTGATTCTTTTCATTAATTCGATTCATCCCTTCAACACGTCGAGACATTTCAGCAAAATCTTCTCCCCCTAAAAGGAAGTCAACAAACATATTAATACGTGTTGTGGATTGAATATTAAGCATATATTTACTTGCAATTTCATGTTTTTCTTGGATAGATATTTCTAGTTTATCAATTTCTTTTTCTATCGCAACAATTTTCACTTCTAAAGAAGCGATCTCATTTTTGCTGGTTTCAATTTGGAGGTTCAAAGAATCAATTTTACTATCAATCGTCTTTAATATGGCCTCATCTTTTGCGATATCTCCTGATAATTGGTTTACATTTTTTTTAATATTATCAAGTTCTAAATCTGCTTTTGCTTTCTGATCATTAAGATATTTTTTAAAAGCATCGCACTCACTTTTATTTTCTTTATAACTGTCTTGATTATTACATACTCCAGACCAATATTTCTCGTCGCTAAAATCTACTGCACCAATATTAATGATGGGTGACAACATTACTGCGAAGATATAAATAAAAGTAAAACTAGCAATTCCTATTTTTTTTATCTTGTCCATCTTAACCTCCTACTTACAGAAATTAGACTTCCTAGTGCTCCAATAACTGCACCGGCAAGAACTATGATTCCCGTTACTTGCCAAATGAGTGGATTAGGATTGATCATGGTAAAGAGTGAATCAATTGATAAACCTTGTGTTGCATATAGCTTTGTATAACCCCATAGTGTTATAGCTACAGGAATAATTGATCCTAATATACCAATTATAATCCCTTCAATAATAAAAGGCCAACGAATGTACCAATTGGTGGCACCTACAGTTCTCATAATCGATATTTCTTCACTTCGTGAGTGAATTGTTGCACCAATTGTATTTGAGATTAAAAAGACTGCGATAAAGCTCAACGCCACTACAAAGATAAATCCAACATTCCTAACCTGAGACATAATATCCATAAGTTTTTGAGTCGCCTCACCACCATAGGATACCTTATAGATATGTTCCTTACTTTCAATTGCTTGTGCAACGATTTTAATATCGGAGTTTGGTTTAAGGTTAATGATAAATGTATCAAAAAATGGATTGTCTTCTCCACGAAAACCGCCAAAAACTTCTTCCGCTTCTTCACCGCGTGCCTTAATAAAATATTCAAGTTCATCATGTTTATCTGAGAAAATAACTTCTTGAACTCCGGTGATTTTCTCAATATCACTTTGAAGTTTAGTTATTGTTTCGGTATCTGTTTCGTCTTCAATTTGAACATATATTGAAACATTTTCTTCTATTTGCTTTGTGATTTGGTTTATATTTTGACTGAGTAATAGAAATACTGACATGAGTAGCAGGGTCACAGTCATACTGGACATGCTTGAAAATGCTAGTGCAAAATGTCGAAAGACACCTAAAAAACCTTCTTTTATAAAACGTAGTATTTTACTCATTTCCTAGGTATCCCCCTTGCACCAGATCCGCTACTAAAAAACCTTGGTCTAAAGCAATGGTTCGTTTTTTATATGTGTTCACAAGTTCTACATCATGGGTCACCATAATAATAGTTGTGTTTTCTTCTTGATTAATTCTCTCCAGTAAACTGATAATTTCATTCGATTTTCCTGGATCTAAATTTCCTGTGGGTTCATCTGCAATCAAAAGCGATGGTCTGTTAGCAATAGCGCGAGCTATCGCAACACGCTGTTGTTGGCCACCACTTAGTTGACTGGGAAAAGAACTTCCTTTTTCCACTAAATCTACTAAGCGTAAGACTTCCCGAACTCTACGTCGGATTTCATTTTTTGGTTTATTCACTACTTCAAGTGCAAATGCGATATTCTCAAATACTGTTTTTGACTCAAGTAATTTAAAGTCTTGAAATACAACACCAATATGGCGTCGATAATGCGGAACCTTTGAGTGGCGCAATTTACCAACATTAAAATCTTTGACAGTTACTTCACCTGTACTTGGTTTTTCTTCACCGTCTAGAAGTTTAATTAACGTTGATTTTCCTGACCCTGTAGGCCCAATAATATAGACAAACTCCCCAGGTTTAACTTCTAAGTTGATATTATGCAGAGCATTAACACCATTTTTATACTTTTTGGATACATCTCTTAGTAATAACATAGTCAACCTCTTTCCTTCACTAATTATAGCATAATAAGGATTGAGTTTTATGAAAGTTTTTCCACAATAGCTTTAGAATCCTAACAAAACAAAAACTCCCTTTGAATATAAAAAGGGAGTCTATATTAATAAAAACCGTAGCCATGAACTTCGGTAGCATCTGATACGATTAAAAATGCATCTTTGTCTATTTCTTTGACACGTTTCTCCAACTGAGCATATTGATCAGTCATAAGAACAGTCATGATTAATTGACGTCTTTCTTTAGTGTAGCCACCTTGTGAATCAATTAAAGTGGCGCCTCTGTCAATAGTTAAGAATATCATTTCTAGTACTTCATCTACCTTCGAAGTAATAATAAATACTTGTTTTGCATGTTGACCCGTTAGAGTTTGTACAGCATTCACCATTTTTGACATCGCATAAGCGGAGATTAAACCGATGAGTACAGCATTCACTCCAAAGGTGCTTAACCCCAGGAGAATGGTAATACCATCTACTACAATCATCCAGGTATGGGCTTTAACCCTAGTATATTTTTGCATGATAAGTGGTGGGATATCCATACCACCAGTACTTGCACCCGCTCTAAAAACAATACCAATACCTAAACCTGAAATTAAGCCACCATATAAAGATGCTAGTAAAGGATCAACAACAAAGTTTACATCAAAACGACTCATAACTTGAAGTAGCACTGGATAGAGGATACTGCTGCTTAGTGTTTTCAAAGCAAAACTTTTCCCTAGGAATATATATCCCAAAATATACGATATCACAATAATAATGGTAATTAAGGTATCCACTTCAATATTGAAAAAGGGGGAAATGGCGATAGCAAGTCCCGCTACTCCTCCAGATAATACATTGTTTGGGATAATAAAGTAAGCAACCCCTGCAGCTAAGAATATGTTTCCAACTAGGATTGAAACTGCATCAATAAAAAAGTCTTTCTTACTCATAACTAGGATCCTACCTGTGCTTTGAGATAACTTTCAATAAAGGGATCAATATCTCCATCAAAGACATCATCGACTTGACTGGTTTCATAGTCCGTACGATGATCTTTTACCATTGAGTAGGGGTGTACAACATAGGATCGAATTTGTGATCCCCATTCAATTAACTTTTGATCACCTTGCAATTTTTTCTTCTCGAGTTCTCTTTCTTCAACTTCGTGTTGGTAAAGTCGACTCTTAAGTGTATTCATTGCTAATTCTCTATTTTGAATTTGTGAGCGGCCATTTTGGTTAGTAACCACAATCCCTGTAGGTTTATGGGTGATGCGTACTGCTGAGTCTGTTGTATTAACATGTTGTCCTCCAGCACCCGTAGCACGCATAGTGTCTACTGTAATATCTTCTGGGTTGATTTTAATTTCAATAGAGTCATCAAACTCTGGTGAAACTTCCACAGATACAAAAGAGGTATGTCTTCGACCTGATGAGTCAAATGGGCTGATACGAACCAAGCGGTGTACCCCTTTTTCTGCCTTGAGATAACCATAAGCAAATGGACCTTTGATTGACATGGTTACAGATTTAATTCCAGCTTCTTCACCATCTAAATAGTTGAGTACTTCAACTTTAAAGTTATTCTTTTGAGCCCATCTTGTATACATGCGATAGAGCATTTCTGCAAAATCCTGACTTTCAGTTCCACCTGCACCTGGGTGAATCTCTAATATGGCATTCTTTTGGTCGTAATCCTCACTCAACAATACTAAAATTGAAAAAGCATCATAGGCTTCTTTGGTTTCCTGGTATTCTTGTAGAATGGACTCAAAGAATTCCTCATCAAATTCTTCCTTTAACATCGTGACTGATTCTTGAAGAAACACATACCTTTGTGTTAAATCATCGTGTGTTTCTACAATCTTTTTAAGTTGATTGAGCTGTTGGATGGTTGCTTGACTTGATTGGTGATCATCCCAAAAGCCATCCGACATCATTTCTTTTTCTAAGCTTTCAATTTCACTTCGCTTCTGAGCGAGGTCAAAGTGAATCACCAATCTTTTCTAATTCTTGTTTATCCGTCTTTATAACGTTAACTAACTCATATAGTTCCAAATAAATCACTCCTTAATTTCTATGTTCAATTTTTACTTTCATGCTGAAGTTCAAGATTTCTTGAGCAATTGAGCTCATCATAGCTTCAAACATTTCATAACCTTCTTCAATATAAGCTTGAAGTGGCTTATCTTGTGCATATGAGCGTAAGTGAATTCCTTCTCTTAATTTGCTCATTGAATCAATATGATCAATCCATGCTCGATCGATGGAACGTAAAGAAATTTCTTTCTCAACGCGGTCAAATTGAGAACCAATACCAACAAGTTTTTTCTCATAGACTTGCCATGTCATCTCTAAGATTTGACTTTCTAACTCTTGAGCATTCTTGCCATCAAAGGTTGTCGCATCCAGTCCTTCAACACCCAACATCTCTAAAGCGCTAATTGCTCCTTCAACTTGAATGTTACCGAACTCATCACGATTACTACCTAGAATATCTGAAATCGCACGTTGCATCATGTCTTTAATAATCCCATGTACATTGTCATTTTCTAAAATGTAATTTCTTTGATCATACATAATCTCACGTTGTTGACGTAAGACATCATCATAGTCTAGTAACTGTTTACGAATATCAAAGTTAATACCTTCAACTCTTTTTTGTGCAGCACCAATTTGCTTGGTGATTGTCTTATTTTCAATCGCAATGTCACCTAATTGTTTATAAACGCCTTCAAAGCGTTCACTTCCATGACGAATCATCAATTCATCTTCAAATGAAACATAAAATCTAGAGAACCCTGGATCACCTTGACGTCCAGAACGTCCTCGAAGTTGATTATCAATACGACGTGACTCATGTCTTTCACTACCTAAGACTGCTAAACCTCCTAGAGATTTAGATTCATCATCTAGTTTAATGTCAGTACCACGACCAGCCATGTTAGTAGCAATGGTAACTGAGCCTTTACGCCCTGCTTTTTCAATGATTTGTGCTTCACGCGCATGGTTTTTAGCATTAAGAATTTCATGTCTAATTCCTCGTTGGCGCATCATCATCGATAAGTACTCTGAGGTTTCAACCGCAACTGTACCTACTAATACGGGTTGTCCTTTTTGATTGAGTTCACGAACTTCCTCAATTAAGGCTTCATATTTTGCTTTTGCACTACCAAATACCATATCGGGGTAGTCAATACGGGCAATCGGTCTATTTGTTGGAATTTCTAAAACACGCATGTTATAAATTTCTGTGAATTCTTCTTCTTCAGTTTTAGCTGTACCTGTCATCCCTGAAAGTTTTGAATACAATCTAAAGAAGTTCTGATAGGTAATTGTGGCAAGGGTCACAGATTCTTGTTTTATAGGAACATTCTCTTTTGCGGATAAAGCCTGGTGAAGACCATCAGAATATTCACGACCTTCCATAAGACGTCCTGTAAATTGATCAACAATCACAACTTGACGGTCTTGAACAACATATTCCACATCTTTTGTCATGGTATAGTTTGCCTTTAAAGCATTATTAATATGGTGTACTAAGGAAGTGTTTTCTAAATCATATAAGTTATTAACTCTGAATGATTTTTCAGCCTTCTCTACACCAGCTTCTGTCAGTTGAACGGATTTTGATTTTACATCGACCACATAGTCTGCACCTTCATGAAGTCTTTTCGCAAACTTATCAGAAGTCTCATATAACTTAGCACCATCGCGTTCTCCACCTGAAATAATTAAAGGTGTACGTGATTCATCAATGAGAATGGAGTCAACCTCATCCACTAATGCAAAATTAAGTGGACGTAAAACACGTTGTTTTACATCAGTTACCATATTGTCACGTAAGTAATCAAATCCGAGTTCCGAGTTAGTACTATAAGTAATATCGCTAAGATATGCTGCACGCTTTTCGGAATTGGGGAGTGCTCTTAAGTTACATGATACACTCAACCCTAAGAATCTATGAATTTCACCCATCCACTCAGCGTCACGTTTTGCAAGGTACTCATTCACCGTAATGATATGAACCCCTTTACCATCCAGTGCATTTAAGTACGCAGGCATAACAGCAGTCAAGGTTTTACCTTCTCCTGTTCTCATCTCTGCAATATCTCCACGGTGAAGTACTACCGCACCCATAATCTGCACAGGATATGGAAATTCACCAATAACTCGATATGCAGCCTCACGCGCCACAGCATAAGCCTCAACGAGTAAATCGTCTAAAGTTTCCCCATCTTGTAATCGTTTTTTAAATATTTCTGTCTTATTTTTAAGTGCTTCATCACTTAAGTTTCTTGTCTCTTCCTCTAAAGCAACTACTTGATTTGCGATTTCTTCAATCTCTGTCAAATATTTCTTGTCACCACTAAAGAGTCTTTTTAAAAAGCTTGCCATAATTCGGCCTCCATTTCTCTTGTATTGTATCACATAAACTGCATAAAAAAGTTGGTTCTTACCAACTTATCACATCAAACGTAAGATATTATGAGCTTGTATTCCTCGTTCTGTTTCAACGATTTCAAACTCTACTTCCACTCCAGGCTCAATTATTTTAAAGCCTTCCATGATGATATGAGAATAATGAAAGAAAACATCTCTATGGTTTTTAACAGAAATGAAACCATAACCTTTTTCTTTATCGTAGTTTTTAATGACACCTACCATACATTTACCTCTTTTAATTTCCACCTTATTATATCATATCTCATGATGAAATAAAGCAAACACTTCAACTTGCATCGCATGTTCAATTAGTAAGTCATAACAAGCTTTTAAAGTATTGCCTGTTGTTACTAAATCATCAAATAAAAGTATCTTTTGATTTTTAATATACTCATGATTTTTTAGAACAATAACATGTTTCACATTATCACGTGTACTACGATGCATGGTAGATTGTTTATAGGCTTGTGTTTTCTCTAATACATTCTCTAAAACCTCCAGTTGCAAATGCTTTAATATTTCATAATTAGGAATGTAACCCCGCTTTTGAGTCTGACTCATATGTGATGGAACAAAGACTACTTTATACCGAAGATACTTCAAATAGAACTGAAATAGAAAGGGACCAAGAAAGATATCGGATAACCATCGGTCCTGTGAATCCTTAAATCGAAGCAATAGATCCCTTGAAAAACCCTCATAAGGATAAATGCTGGTAATAGCTAGATTCAGACGTTTTTGAGTTACAAACTGACCCTTCATCAGTTCACGGCATCTTTGGCAAAGCGATTCATCAAATAAAAGCCAGGAGAGAAAATATACTCCTACATCCCTTGCTTCAAAACAGACTTTGCAAGTTGGTTGTTGTTTTCTAAGCTTTGAATACATTTCTCAACCTCCAAACAGCGAGATTTTGTATAGATATAACATGCACCCTTAGTAGAGTTTCCTCTTAGGATACGTCCACTTATTTGAGTTAACGAAGCCTCATTAAACACAACATGATCACCCTTCAAAATAAAAACGAAAACATTTTTAAATGTCACTCCCCGTTCCAAAATGGTGGTACTGATTAAGGTTCCCTGAGGATCGTTTGCAAATTTTTCTATAAGAGCATCTTTATCCTCACTTTTAGAAGTAATACAAGCAGACTTTAACACTTTTGATAAGCTTTCTGCCATTTTAATAGTAGGAACAAAAATCAGACGCTTTTCATTGCGATGTTTATAGAAATCATAGACAAAATACAGAGTCATAAAACGGTGTACTGGAATTGGAAGGGGCTTGAGATTTGGGCGAAGTGGCATCACTAAATGCTTTGGATTTTTAAGTATCTCAAGCATCTTTTCATCTCGAGTTGCTGACATAAATAATACATTTCCCCTTATAGCTCTTTGCATTAAACCCAGTAATAGTTCATTACCAGAAAAAGGAAAAGCGTCGGGTTCATCCACTATCAGTATGTCGATCATTTGTGGATATCGATATAGCTGATGGGTTGTACATACAATCACATCTCCAAGCAAATCCTCTGTATACCCTTGACAAACCGCAACAACTTTACAATTCTTAAAATTCTTTGCGATTCTATCTTTGAGTTCTAAGACAACTTGTCTTCTGGGAATAGCCCATGCCAAAACAAGCTTGTTTTGGATACAATGAGAAATTAACTCGTAGCACATCTCAGTCTTTCCGGCACCACATACTGCTTCAAGATATACATCTTGTTTTTGAATTGCTTTCACGATTTTCTTTGCAATATCTTTTTGATATAGTGTCATTTCAAAATCCAAGCTGTATTCACTGTGATCACTTTGTACCCAATCATAGCTTTCTAAAACACCATAACTCAAGTGGATACAACGTCTACAAATACCATCAATAAAGTACTTTTTATCTTGGGCATTACATTTCATACATCTCATATTCATAAATAGGTATTTTATAAGCTCTTTCCTAATAAAAAAACACCCTTATAAAATAAGCGTGTTACCAAGGTTTAATCTCATCCTTGTCTACCATGAAGGCTTTTTTAGCAAATTGAGCTAGTGGATCATCTGAATATGAATCAGAATAGAATTCTTCAATATCCTGTGTGTCAAAGTGTTCCTTAAAACGGTACACCTTTTCCACACCATAACAGTTTTCTCTTCTATTTTCACCCGTATGCTTATCCACATCTGAAGCAATCAAAAAGACATCCAGTTTATCGGTAATGGGTTTTAGGAAAAATTCAGGTGATGCTGATATGATAACATCATCCACTTTTTTTTGTTTAAGATACCATGCTTGAATCAGATGTTCATGCGTCTTCCAAAACTCAAGTACGACTTGATCAATATCTTTGATATCCTGAAAGTATTGATAAAATATCGTCTTCATTTCCGTTTTAGTAATTTTACCTCGCTTGTAATCGAGTGCTGCTTTGGATTGCTTTGGCCAAAATTTCGCAAGCGAGGGTTGGCGTTTTAGATTAAATTTATAAAATTCTATAGAACTATCTTTCGGAAATATTGTTTTGTCAAAATCGTAAACATTCATTTTTTACACTCCTAATACAAAGAGCTTCTCAGTCTCTTTTGCCTTATGGCTCATTCTAACATATAGCTCACCAGTTTGCCTGCAATCTGCCAGGCCACGGTGGGCAACGGTGCGTTCAATTTCAAAGTATTTGCACAAGTTTTCCAACTTATGACTGGATGCATCATGGTTTAAGATTCTAGATAAGTGAATTGTATCCACATAGTCATTTTTTAGTAATTTTTTAGTTGTATTAAAATAAGCATCATAGACTAGGTTAAAATCAAAGTTTACATTATGCCCCACAATAACATCCGTTCCAATAAAATCCACAAAAGATTCAATCACCATAGCCACTGTATCTTTATTTTCTAACATGGCATCAGTAATACCCGTTAACTTCTCAACATAGGGTAGAATGGGATTTTCTGGCTTCACAAGCACAGAAAAACTATCTACAGCTTCGTAGTTTCTATATTTTATGGCACTCAGTTCCGTAATTTCAGTAAATTGATTGCCACGACCTGTGGTTTCTAAATCAATTACTGTATAATCCGGAATGAAATAATGTAAATTGTCCCCTTTAAAACGCATTAATAAAACACTACCTTACTCTTCATTAGGATCTAAATATAAATCATCATTAATTCCACAACAGGCACCACCATAAGCCGAATTGGCTTCTTGAAAGAGCCCTTGCTTTGGAATAAAGGATAAAGCTTCCATGGGAATATCAAACCACTTGGATACTTCAAAACGTTGTGGATATCGACCGTGGGTGAGTTTTTCATCCTCCAAGAACAAACTGGGAAGCTTGACTCCTTCAAGCATATGTTCTTTATGATCAATGTCATTATAGCGAATGACTTCAATTTCATAATTTTCTAATGTTGGAATCATTTCATCAAATCTTTTGCGATCAGCATCAATATTGAGTCCTAAGATTGATGATCCTAGATCCTCCGCTTTTTCATAAACGATTAATTTTTTCATATTGCACCTCTAATCTAGTTTTTATTATACGCGTTTATCCATCAATCTTCAATTTTGGTCCCCAAAAAATCAATTGTCTGTTCATTTCTTTGATTAAACTTGTTTAAAAGTTAATTTTTAATGTAAAATATACATAATGGAGGTATGCAATGGGAAATAAGCGACGAACATCAATTCTCGATATATTAACACATGCAGATGAAGCTATCAGTGCTTCAAAATTAGCACAGCAGTTTGGCGTATCTAGACAAATTATTGTAGGTGATATTGCTTTACTTCGAGCACAAGGAAAGCCTATTAAAGCAACCAGCAAGGGTTATATTATTATTCGTCCAGATGCGCGTTTTATTTCAAGTGTTGCTGTGGATCACCTTGCAATAGACACAGAAGATGAACTATTATCATTAGTAAATATGGGGGTTTATATCCTAGATGTTACGGTAGAGCATCCCATCTATGGAGAAATTACAGGTCAATTGAATATTAAGACCCCGCAGGATGTGCATGACTTTATGAATCATATAAAGAGTGGCAATGTTGAGCTCTTAAGTACCTTAACTCAAGGAGTTCATTTACATACTCTTAGCTGTAGTTCTAAAGAAGCATATCATAAGGCACTTCAAATGCTAAAAGAAAAAAAATATCTCGTTCAAAATCTATAATTTCAATTACCAAGGTGTCTTGACACCTTGGTAATTTTATTTTACAATGTGTCAAGACACCTTGGAGGTAAGTAAAATGAATCGAAACAAAAGTGTAAAACAGTTATCAATCGCAGGACTTTTAACGGCTATAGCGATAATGATTCCAACGATGATGCCTATAAAACTTATTTTGGGACCATCAACCTATACCCTTGCCAGTCATGTTCCTGTATTTATTGCTATGTTTATCAGTCCACAAGTGGCTATTATGGTTGCATTAGGTTCAACAGTTGGTTTCTTAATGAGCTTCCCTTTTATAGTTGCAGCACGGGCCTTCTCTCATTTAGCATTTGTAGTGCCAGGTGCCCTCTTTCTAAAAAAACACAAACTCACAAGTAAACGCGAAAAACTTTTCTTCAATATTATCATTGCTCTAATTCATGGCTTAGCGGAGTTTACAGTTGTATTGTTACTTTCAGTCCAAAACATTAATATGGCTTTAATCATTCAATTTATCCTTTTCTTAGGTATTGGAACTATGATACATTCCATTGTTGATTTTATTCTTGCTATTGCCGTTGTGGATGGACTTCAATTACAAAAAGAAATTCTAGCATAACCCTTCACTTATCAATCAAAACATGTGCTCTATTTGAGCCCTAATACTACTTTTTATATTTTATAATTTTACATTAAAAAAACGACCCTAAAAA
>CAZZFJ010000007.1:0-48106 GCA_964653415.1 uncultured Erysipelothrix sp.
GTGAACCTGAATTAGAGATTTACAAAAAATCAATTAAAATGTAAATTAATTTAAAAACTGGATACTTCGTATTCAGTTTTTTTGTACCTTTATAGGATTCATTTTGTACTTGTGATATAATTAGTTAGGTGCATAACTAACGAGGTGATTCAATGGACCAAATACTTTCGGATAAGTTTAGAACAATTGTACAGATGCATCGCATGCATCTCCAGGAATTTATGACACAATATAATATATACTTAGGGCAGCATCGCGTCCTTTTTTCTTTGGAGGACTATCCAGATATTACACTCACAAAATTATCAGAAATACTTCAAGTATCTAAGGAAAGTTTATCCGTTAGTATTAAACGCTTAGAGAATTCAGGACATGTTAATAAAAGAATGGATAAAAATGATAAAAGAAGCTGTCTATTAAGTTTGAGTGATAAAGGTTTAATGACAGCTCGAGCTTGTCGAAAAGAGTTTCAAGCTTTAAATGCTTCAATGTTTGAGGGAATTAAAGATAAAGATAATTTATTATCTGATTTTAATATTATGATTGAAAATTTAGAGAGGAAGTGAAGCATGAAACGTATTTTTCAATATTTTAAGCCCCGACTCTTCTTAGCGATAATAGGGATATCCTTTGTTGCAGGAAGTGCATTAATTGAACTGTATCAAATCCAAATGATGGGTCAAATTATCGATGTGGGAATTCAAAATGGGGATATGAGTCTTATTTATCGTATTGGCTTTAAGATGATTGGTTTTTCCTTATTGGGGATATTTATATCGGTTTTAGGCTTGGTAATTCCAGCTACTGTCACTACAGAGTTTGCGCATCGTTTACGTACGGATTTATATGAGAAAATTCAAGGCTTTTCAGTTAAGAATATGAATAAATTTCAGACTGCATCCCTTGTGACCCGACTTACTAATGATGTTGATTTTTTACAAAGAACTGCCTTGATGAGCTTAAGAATGTTGGTGCGAGCCCCTGTGTTACTGGTAAGTACAGTTAGTTTTACATATATGAGTAATAAATTCTTATCTAGAGTGCCTTTAGTGGCAGTCATTGCTTTATCTTTTGTTATGGTTTATGTGCTTATTAAAGGTTTTCCACGTTTTATTTTCTTACAAGAGAAACTGGATGGTTTAAATCGCAAAATTCAAGAATCCTTAATCAATGTTCGTGTTATAAAGTCTTTTGTGAGAGAGGATATGGAGGAAGAACGTTTTTCCAAAGATAATCAAAGTTTCTTTGATGCATCCATGAGGGCTCATGAATTGATGCTACTAATCGATCCAGCACTTCAAGCAGCAATCAACTTTGCAACAATTGGTATTATGTATTTCGCCTCTTTTTTAATTATTGATTTGAATGTTATTGCGATTGGTGACTTATTAGTTTTTGTAAATTACTTACGCTTTACTATGTTTTCTATGATGATGATCACCAATGTATTTATGATGATGACCCGTTCTAAGGCATCTTTACAAAGAATTAATGAAGTATTTGATGAAGTGATTGATATAAGAAGTGAAAAGGATTTATCTGTTGAGGATATGGATGAACCGGTTATTGAGTTTAAGAATGTTTCTTTCAAGTACTATGAAGCAGGAAAGCCAGCTTTAGAAAATATCAACTTAAAGATATATCCTTCAGAACGATTGGGTATTATTGGTAGTACAGGTTCAGGCAAGAGTAGTTTAGTAAACCTTTTATCGCGTCTTATGGATGTGAGTGAGGGAGAGATTACCATTAATCATAAGAATATTAAGGACTTTGATTTAAAGGCATTACGCTCTTTATTTGGCTTTGTACCGCAAACAAATATTTTGTTTAAAGGCACGATTGCTTCTAATCTAAGATTAGGAAATGAAGCTGCCAGTGATTCTTTACTTGAGTTAGCAAGTCATACTGCTTCAATTGATACTTATATTCATACTCAAGAGATGAAATATGAGAGTCCTGTTCAACAAGGGGGATCCAATTTCTCGGGGGGTCAAAGACAAAGGTTGTGTATTGCGCGTGCTTTGGTTATGGAACCTAAAATATTGATTCTTGATGATTCTACTTCAGCCTTGGATGCACAGACTGAACAAATAGTGATGCAAAGACTCAATGAGAATTATCCCGATTTAACCATTTTATCTATTGCTCAAAAAATATCATCTGTTGCGTCAATGGATCGTATCGTTGTGTTAAATGAAGGACGTATTGTAGGGCTTGGAAAGCATGAAGACTTACTCCTTACATGTGATATCTATAAAGAGATTTATGATTCTCAAATTCGAAATGAGGTGAGCATATGAGACGGGGCGCAAGAATTCAAACAGCAGTTCCAAAAGATCAAAAGCAAACACTAAGAAGGCTATTACGCTATCTTGGACAAAATAAGATGATGTTGTTATTGGTTATTGGGTTGTCTACTTTAGCAACGCTTGCGAGTTTGTATGGAGCTTATGCTATAGCACCTGTTATTACGATTATTGAAAAGGGTCTTAAAGGTGTTTTATCACGAACTGAAGTCAGTGTTGCACTCTCTCGACAATTGCTCTTTTTGGCAGTCATTTTCGTGGGTGAAATTGTGATGTCATATGCAGCATCAAAATTGATGCTCGTGATATCTCAGCGAACAGTGTACAATATTCGAGAAGAAATGTATGCTCATATGTTGAAACTGGATGTTAGATATCATGATCAAAATGCGCATGGTGATTTAATGAGTCGCTTTACCAATGATGTAGATTTAGTTCAAGAGGGTTTAAATACTGCTGCAGCTTCCATGGTAGTGAATGCGATGACTTTAGTAGGAACTATGTTGTATATGATTTACTTAAGTCCTATTTTATCCCTGGTAACTTTAGCTATTATTCCTTTATTGATGTTTCTATCCAAATCAATTGTTAAATATTCTAGACGTTATTCACGTCAACAGCAGCAATCTTTAGGTGATTTAAATGCATATATTGAGGAGAGTGTTGAGGGTCAAGTCGTCATGCAACTCTTTAATCATGAAAGTGAGTCTCTAAGTAAAATGGCTTCTCTTTCCAATACATTTCGTATTAAAACAAGATTGGCGCAGATGTTTTCTTCACTTATGTTTCCTTTGATGCAAAATGTGAATACGATAAACTATTCCGTTATCGGAATAGTGGGAGGTTATTTATCAATCTATCAAGGATTAAGTTTAGGTAACTTAGGAGCCTATGTAAATATGACGCGAACCTTAGGGCGTCCAATCAATATGATTGCCAACCACTATACTATCTTGCAGTCTTCATTAGCGGCCGCTGAGCGTGTTTTCGAGTTGCTAGATTGGAAAGTTGAACCCATGGTTGACGATGAAATAATTCTTGATGAAGTTGTGGGTGATGTTGTTTTTAATGAGGTTCATTTTGGTTATAAAAAGAATCAAGAAGTACTTAAAGGCATTTCATTTTGGGCTAAATCCGGTCAAAAAATTGCATTTGTAGGTTCAACCGGTGCGGGTAAGACTACAATTATTAATTTGATTTCAAGATTTTATGATATTCAAAAGGGTGAGATTACTTTAGATGGTCAAAACCTTGAGAAGATCAACCGTTACAGCTTGAGGAAAAATATTGCGATGGTGCTTCAGGATACCCATCTTTTCACAGGGTCTATTATGGAGAATATTCGCTATGGGAATTTAAATGCTAGTGATACTGCTTGTATTGATGCTGCTAAGCTTGCGAATGCGCATCATTTTATTGAACGTTTGGAGCATGGCTACGATACGATTATTTCAGGCTCTGGTGATGAATTATCACAAGGACAAATGCAACTATTAAATATTGCTCGTGCTGCTGTTGCTAATCCGAAAATATTGATTTTGGATGAGGCGACCTCTTCTATCGATACGCGTACTGAGCGCTTGATTGAAGTTGGAATGGATCGTCTCATGCAAGGACGTACTACTTTTGTGATTGCCCATCGTTTATCTACTGTAAGAAATGCTGATGCTATTTTGGTGCTTGAACAAGGACAAATAATCGAACGGGGGACACATGAAGACTTACTGGCTTTAAAGGGGCGTTATGCTTCACTTTATTTAGGTCAATCTGAATTAACTTAATCAACTCGTGCTATAATGTACTCAATAAGGATGTGAGATGATGAGAGTTGAATATATTGATAATAATGGTTATGTAGTGGAAACAAAGCGTGCTGTATACATATTTAATTATGTTGAGGGTCTTCTTCCTGCTGCATATTTAAGAAGCGATAAGCCTTTGATGTTTTTTGTTAGTAATGCGGGGCAGGAGTATTACTCGCAAAGTGTTTTTGCTTATAAGAAAAGTGTTATTTATTCTCATGATGTACCCCAAGATCCTGTCAACAAAGTTTTTAAAATGTTTCCAGGAGACATGGTGCATTTAGGCTATGCGAAAGTGTATGCTCATGGGAGTAATCGCGATGGCTTAATTTATGTGGTTGAGGAAGAAGATTTTACAATTGTCTGTGCTGGTAGTTTTAATAACTGGCACTACCAAGAAACATCTTCCTTGAAGCGTGTTGAAATGGAGACGGCGTATTTTCTCGATGTGTTAAAATCGATTCAAGATGTTTCTCCTGTTGATATTCTTATTTTTCCTGTCAACCCAGATATGGGCTATAACTATGATTATGGCGCAAGAAAAGCTGTAGCACGGCTAAAGCCACGCTTTTTCTTTCCAACACAGTTTAAACGTAGGGAACTGATTAGTGAGTTTGAACGCTGGGCTCATGCAGGCTCAGGAACACAGTTTTTCTTCCCTAAATATACGAATCAACGATTTGAGGTAAATAATGATTGAAGGATTTATATTTGATTTGGATGGTACGCTCTTAAATTCTTTACAAGATTTGGGAAATGCAGTAAATAGAACATTGATAAAACAGGGTCTCAAGCCCCATGATTTAGATAAGTATCGTTTTTTTGTAGGTAATGGGGTTCATAAGTTAGTGGAAAGAGCTTTTGGTTCTGACTATCTGCATTTAGATCAAGCTTTTGAAATCTTCTATGAAGACTATACACAAAACTGCACCAAAGATTCTTTTCTATATGATGGGGTCAAAGATTTCTTAAAAGAACTGAATCGTTGTAAGATTCCGATTGCTATTTGTACCAATAAGGCTCAAGATTTAACAGATAAAATTATTGAACACTATTTTTTTGATGTTGATTTTGTTGATGTGATTGGTGATCGTTTTGATGGTTTAAAAAAACCTAACCCTCATTATCCTTTGGAAATTGCAGAAAAAATGGGCTTAAAACCAGAGTCCATTATTTTTATGGGAGACTCGGATGTCGATATGCTTACTGCTAAAGCTTCTGGTTTTAAGGCTGTAGGTGTTTCATGGGGATTTCGTCCTCAAGAAGAGCTCTTAGATAAGGGTGCGGATTTAATTGTAACAGACATCAAAGATTTAGTTAGTGAAATATCTTAGTTTTGTGATAAACTAATAGAATAGAAAAGGAAGTGATTACAAATGGTAAACCGCCAGGATTTAGTTTATGTTGTAGGACATAAATATCCCGATACCGACTCCATTGTATCATCTATTGCCTATGCCCACTTGAAGCAAAGTTTAGGTATGAATGCTGTAGCCTGTCGTCTAGGCCCCATTAATGATGAAACACAATATTTACTGGATCGCTTTGATCAATCCAAACCCCTACTTTTAAAAGATGCTCGTGCAACCCTTGAAGAAATTGAGATGGATGATGTGAGAACCATCACTATTGATACCACTATTAGAGAAGCAATGGACATTATGAATAAAACTGGAATTCAAGCGCTTGCAGTGGTCAACCAAAAAAATCAACTTTTAGGTGTGGTCACCAATTCCAACCTAAGCTATGTTGCGGTAGGTGATACCGCACATACTATTGATATGTTATCCCGAACATCAGTTGAGAATATAGCAAAGACGATTGAAGGTCGCATTGTTTATGCTCCTTTAGATTTTAGTTTTAATGGAAAGGTTAGCATTGTTGCGATTGCATCTACTAAGTTGAAGCATTACGAACTAGAAAAACGTTTGGTTATTATTGGTAATGATGTCCAAGCACAAATTGATGCGATTGAAAAAGGAGCAGCTTGTATTATTACAGTTTGGACGGATTCGATTGCACCCCAAGTTGTCGAAAAAGCCAAGGAATACAATTGTGCGATTGTGATGTCCTCATTGGGTACTTTGAATACATCACGTTATTTATTCTTTTCTCCTACAGTTAAAGAAGTTATGACTACGGATTTAGTTTTCTTTAATAAGAGTGAATTTGTAGAGGAAGTCGGTCGGAGAATGTTAAAAACTCGTTATCGTTCTTATCCAGTATTGGATGATCAAAATAGAATTTATGGTTTTATTTCAAGATACCACGTCTTAAATCGCCGTAGTAAGCGTTTGATTCTTGTGGATCATAATGAGTATTCTCAATCTGTAGAAGGCATTGAGGAAGCAGAAGTTTTAGAAGTCATCGACCATCATAAAATTGGTGACCTCAGTACTACTAAGCCCATTCTTTTTAGAAATGAAATTATTGGATCTACAGCTTCAATCATCGCAAAGATATACAATGAATATCGCATTGAAATTCCTAAACACATTGCCGCTTTGCTGTTAGGTGCTTTAATTTCAGATACCTTAAACTTAAAGTCCCCAACAACAACAGTCCAAGATCATGAGATTGCACAACAACTAGCGACTACTGCTGGTTTGGAAGTGGAAGCTTTTGCTAAGGATATTTTTGAAATTACTTCTTCTTTGAAAAAGAAAAGCTATAAAGAGATTATCACACAAGATATTAAAAAGTTTACTATTAGTGGACAACATGTAATGGTTTCTCAAGTGGTAGTTTATGAGTTTAGTGAAGTGAAGAAGCTGGTGGATGATTTTAATAAAGGAATGGATGAGTTTGTTAAAGAAAACTATCTAGATTTATTGGTTGTTGTCTTTACCTCAGTATCTGATAATGGATCAATTATATTAGGTGCAGGGAAACTGGATGCAGCTGTTAGAGAGGCCTTTCCCAATAATAAAGGGGAAAAGCTTTCTATTTTATCAGATGTTGTTTCTAGAAAAAATCAAATTATTCCTCGACTTGCAGTTGCTATTGATCAACATATTTAAGGGTAAACTCTATGTTTTATACATAGAGTTTTTTGCTTTTTCTAACAAAAAAAGCACATTGAAAACACGTTGCAAATGATTTTCAGATAGCGTATAATTAGGGTAATCATTGTGAGGGGAAATATGAAAAATAAAAAAGGTCTAACATTGGTAGAGGTTGTAATCGCTTTAGCTGTCTTTATGATAGCGGTTGTTATGGCTTATCCGATTATAACCTATGCGGGGAAAAGTAACCTCCATACACAGAAAAAAATGGAGTTACAAGAAATGGGTAATTATGTTGCCGAAAACATAGCTTATGTCGCTTTAGAATCTTTAGATCAGACTGCTTTTAAGAGCCGTTTATCCTCATCAGGATTGTGTGTTATAGAAGAACACCCATGTACAAACTTGATGGATCTAGATTTCAAAGTCGACAATTTTTCGCGTGTGAGTGACCTTGTGTATCAATCCAGTGCTAAAGACGGTAAAGTTTCTATAACATTAACCTTTAATGACAAGAATAATAACGTCCACATTTTATTAACTCTAGATGAAGTCAAGTATGAGATAGTGGAGTATTTGCGTTATGGAAAATAAAAAAGGATTTACACTTGTTGAATTAATCATAGCGATGATGGTAACAACAATTTTACTCACAGCGGTCTATTTTATGTTTGTTCGCGTTTTTCAGATGAATCAAGAGCAAAACGAGTTGATTGCCGCTCAAGATACTGTACGTGCAATCTCGCAGATTGTTGAAGGAGACATTCGCAGATCTTCTCAATATCTTGAAGTTAGTGAATCGGGTAATCTTATAACGGTAGTCCAAACAAACAAAGAAGGGACTGTCCTTAAAGATGCAGAGGGTTCACCCCTTCAAATGACCTATGAACTTAAAGATGATGTTCTGTACCGCAATAACAAGCGACTGTTAGATCGGGTAAAAACCTTTGAGTTTGAAATCGTTGAATTAGGTGAGGGAGCAAGTGTCCGTAAATACGTTGATTTATTAGTTGTAAGTGAAACAGACAAACGGGAGGTAACACATGAAAAGAAAATCTATCTCAGAGATCGCTAAAAGCACTCTAAAAAATAAGGATGGTGCAGCTTTAGTTACCGTTTTAGTTATTTTCTTAACTTTAGTTGTGATTGTCACTGCTGCATCACAAGCAGCATTAGCTAATTTTATGCGCGCAAAAAAAACATCGGATCATTCTTCTGTTATTTATCTTGCAGAGGCAGGGCTCTATAAATATCATGATAGTTTTAGTACCTATTTATCAGACATGATAACATTAGCTGAAGAGAGTAAATCAGATTTTGTAGTAGACGATCTCTTAGTTGAAAAATTTTTAGAATCTATTAATTCTGAACTTGATAATAATGATGTTTATGATGATAGTGAAAAGTTAATTAAAATTTCATTTGGTAAAATCATGAATGAACTTGGCAGTGCTCAGGTCACAATTCAATACCGTCCGGATAAGGATATTAATGAAGGTGACAAGGTATTGCGTTATATAGAGTTGAAATCCACAGGAGCCTTGGGAAGTGCTCATCGAACAGTTAGAAGCGAATTTGAAATTGACATGATTAATCTTGTGGTACTTGAAGCTAACGTCTTGCAGCCTGGGGGAACTACTGCGATTGATACTTCAGAAAACCCCGTAGACTTCTATTTTCCACCACTAGCAAATAGAGATTACTCCTTGGATTCTGTAGTGACCAATCAAAAAGTTGTGATGCCTTTATCAGGTGCACTGGGCAAGTTGAAAGGTCCATTAGTTACAAATAATATTATTGATTTTAATCGTGGATATGAAGCAAACTGGCAAGATGGGATGATTATTTCATCAAGCATTATTAATATTGGTTCAAATTTACAAAAGTTAAATGCCCAAGCCATTATCTTTAAGCCTAAGAAAGTAGTGGTTAGTGGTAATGAAGAAGTAGGTTATGAGTATGAATATGATTACAGTAACACCTATATTGATATGCCGAAAAGTAATTCTTTCATGATTCCAGGAATAAAATATATTTATATACCAGAAAAAGGAAATGCAAATGATTACTTCAGACAGGAAGGTGTTCCATCAGAAGCTGTGATGACACGTTTCTTAAGTAAAGGAACACAGATTGTCTATTATGATCCTTTTGGCTTTAATCCTTATGTAGACAATAGTACACCAGCTATATCAGCCAGTGATAAAATTGCTTTTTTTGGTAAAGACCCAGAAACGATTAAAGAGGGAGAAAAACGCCCTAAACTTGATTTTAAACAGTATTTTTCAGAAGAGTTTGTATTAGACAATCTCCATCGTGATTCAATTGTGAAGCGTCACAAGCCTACAGTAAAACTACCAGATAAAGCGCAATATACTGACTTGTATACTAGTTTGAAAAAGACTCCCAGCATCAAAGAACACAATGTACAAATTATTGATGATAATAACAATTTGAACCTATCCAATAATGCCTTAGTTAATAATAAATATATCTTAGATTTAGGGGCCTATTCTAAGGCATTTGGAAGTAAAACCATTGCATTCAACAGTATTACTTTAGGTGGTGGATATGGTGTTGATTCGCCTATGAGAATTCGTGTAGGAGATGAGAAAGTAACCTTAGTCACTAAAAAACTAGACTTTACTGGGAATATTGAATTAATTGCTGATAAGGGATCGCTTGAAATTGTTGTGATTGGTGAAAATAACTTGATTAATCAATCTCATTTTAGAATGCAATACAACAATCTTCGTATTGTAAATTCGCAAAATGTTATCAGTAAGAAACCTTCGCAATTCAGATTTGTTGTATATGAAACCTCACCGGAATTAACGATAACCTCATCATCCAATGGTAAAAACTTTACTTTTGCAGGAACCATTTTTAGTGAGAACTTAAGTATTAATATTAAAACAGGATATGATGGAAACTTCATCAGTGCAAAAGGTAAGAAAGTGGTCTTTCCAAATGTTGGCCAAACTGCAGGATCGCAGTTAATTTATGCACCACAGGCAACCTTGACTTTGGAGGGTGGAGAAATCCGTGGTGTTGTGATTGTGAATGAGTATAAATTTGGTAGAGCGCAACCTATCATTATTTTTGAATCTGATTTTATGGTTTCTTTCCTAGAAGAGTTAGATAACCCTATTTTTGATACTGATGATTTAGGCATGGGTGGCGGTACAGTAATCATTAAAGGAGATGCTCAAGGTGGGGCTGTGATAGAGGTGGTTGAATGAAAAGTTATAAAGTAAATATGATCGATAAAACGGGTAAAACCGTTACAGAGACATTTCCTGCTGAAAATGAACATGACCTTCTCGCAAGTGTTAAGGAAACAGGAAACTACTTATTAGATTTTGAAGAATTAGAGTATACCGAAAAATTTGGTGGTAAACTTAAAATTGATTCCTTAGTGGTATTTACCTATCAAATGAGTGCGATGTTGTCAGCAGGGGTTAACTTGATTGATGCACTGCGTATGATTCAAACCAAGGCTGGAAATGATAAAGAGCGAAAAATATATCGCAGTCTTTATGAAGAAGTTCAAAAAGGGAATTCTTTATCTGCCGCTATGACCGATCAAGCGGGAGTTTTTGATCAGTTGTTAATTAGTATGGTGAAGTCAGGTGAATCGAGTGGTTCTATTGATGAAGTTTTAGTGACGATGGCAGATCAATATGATCGTGAGAAGAAATTAAATCAAAAACTTAAAACTGCCAGTATTTATCCAATGATTTTATTCATTGTTTCTATTTTAGTTGTTGTAATACTGGTTACATTTGTCTTACCAGGCATTGTATCAAGTTTCCCAGAAGGGGAAATTCCAATGTTGACGCAAATACTGATGTCAATTTCAAACTTTATGGTTTCGAAATGGTACCTCGTACTTGCTATAGTGGGTGCTCTTGGTTTTGTCGTTTATGTTCTATTGACTACCCGTGCTACGCGTATTGTGATTGACAGAACTTTACTTCGAATCCCAAAAGTAGGGGGCATGCTTCAAACCGTATATTCGGCGCGTTGTGCTCGTAGTTTTGCATCTTTGTATGCCCATGGGGTCCCTGCTTTGGAAATGATACAGTTAACAGGTGGAGTTTTAGGGAATCTTTACTTGGAAGATAAATTTGAGCAAGTTTATATTGATGTTAGCCGTGGGGAACTCATTTCTACTTCAATTGAAGAAGTTGGAGAGTTTGATAGTATGCTGGGTGCCATGATTTCTGTTGGTGAAGAAACAGGTGACTTAGAAGACATACTTAGAAAAACCGCAGATTATTTTGATGAAGAATCGGATGCGGCACTCACAAGACTTGTAAGTTTAATCGAACCCATCATGATTGTTTGGATGGGAATTGTCGTAGGATTAATTGTTGTTGCCATTATGCAACCGATGTTTGGTTCTTACGACCATATTGAATAGGGGGTATGTATTATGGCATGCGTTATTGAAATTAGAGACCAAGAATTATATGTTATGGTTGCTCACAACTCGCGAGGCAAAGTAAATGTTTCGCGTGCTTTTAGAATCTATCTGTCCGATTCGTTATTTAAGAATAATGAAATTGTGATTACAGATACTTTAGTGAATCAAATTAAGAATACGTTTGATAATCACAATATAAAAGATACAAAAGTTCATGTGGTGATTAATCACCGACTCGCTTTAATTAAGGATATTGTTGTTCCTAAAACGGATAAGAAGAAACTTAATTTCCTTGTCGAAAACGAAATGACTAATATGTTTAACCTAACAAAGGACTTTGTTGTTGATTTTACTGTATTAGGTGAGGTTGATAAAGAGGGTGTCCCCCATTATAAGACTTTAGCTTGTGGTCTTCGTAAAAGTGCTATTGCGGGCTTAGAAAACTTATTTTCTAATTTAGGAATGAAAATTCAAACAATTGATGTTGCTCAAGTTTCGTTTATGCGCTTTATGCGTAAGTCGAATATTATCGATACAGATGAGCCACTCATAGTAATTGATGCATCATCCTCATATATTCGATACTACCTATATTATGAAAAGAAATTTGTTTTAATGCGTACTTTGTATATTCACATTGATGATGATCATAATGTTATTTCGAAGCGTGTTCTACACGTTCTGGAATTAATGTCACAATCACAACTCAGTATCACGGGGAAACCTGTTGCGAAAGTTAAGTTGGTTGGATTTAACAAACGCTTTGGTATGATGTCTGCATTATCTGAAACATACCTAAGAATGACTGCAACTGTACCGAATATTTTTACCAACATCACACCAGAAGATAATGAGCTTTTTGACTATGGTAATACCTTGGGGGTACTGCTATGAAAAAACGCATGAATTTATATCAAAAGTATAAACGATCCTCAGATAAGCAAAAATCCATGAGTCGTGGTGGTATTTGGGGTATAATCGCAGTGGCTTCAATTTTATTAATGATTGCAACTGGAGTAAGATTTACCATTGAAAAAATGATGATTAAATCTGAAATCGACCAGATGCGTAATTTTGTAGAAAACCCATCTAACATTGAAAAATACGAGGCATCTAAAGTCATCAGTGATGAATCCAAAAAGATTGACGATTTTAATGATAAGTTGGGTGAAATCAATGGCATCTTTGCAGAAAAGGATGCGATTGGTTCCAATATTCTTCGCGAGATTCATCTTGCAAAACCAGGCACAGTAACCATCACCAATATGACAGCAAGTTCTGCTCATATTACTTTAAGCTATGCGTCTAAAGATGCTAAGGGATCTTCTGATTTTATTAAAGGTTTAAAGGAGCGTTCCATTATCAAGGATGTTCAATATGATGGCTATCAGTATGATGAATCCAGCGGCAACTATACAGGCAGTGCTAAACTCATTTTAAGGGGGAACTTCTAGTATGAAAAAACTGACTAAAAGAGAAAAGAAACTTTTAACAGTGCTATTCACAGGACTTGTCCTTGTGTTAGGTATTATGTACTGGGTTTTACCTACGATGAGTGATTTAGATATGTTGAAAATTGAGAAAAATGAACTTTCAAACCAAAAGTTGGATATGGAAGTTAAAATTGCTCAAACCAATAAATTAATAGAAAATAAAGAAGAACTTATTGATGAAGCAAAAAACCTCATGAACCAAATGTCAGATCCCTTACTGGGAGAGAATTTCGATTTACAAGTTCAAAGTAAAGCAAAACTTCATGATGTTAAGATTGGCTCAGTACATTATGGTCCAACACAAGTTTTAACACCCAGTGCAAATGGTACAACACCGCAACAGTATGAGTACAACTTAAAAACATTGGTACACCTTGTATATGGAAGCAGTGATGAGGTTGCTGAAGTTAATGAAACAGAACATGAAGTGCTAAAGAAAACCGCTACCTTAACGGTAAACGGCTCATATTTAAATATTCAAAAATTACTCCACGAACTGAATAATATGGGACAAACATATTTTGTGAATTCCATTACTTACTCACGTTCTGATACTGAAATAGTGGATGATGAATCAGGTCTTGTTGTAGATACAAGCAGTAATGAAACTGCCACGATTCAAGTAGATGTTTATTTTATCAAAATGGATAATTCAGCCAGCGGTAACCTATCTGAGAAAGGATAGGTACCAGCTGCTTAGCTGAGTGCCATAAAGCATCGCAAAGTATAAACCCATACACAGAAATGGTCCAAATGGTATGGCATCTTTGCGATTGTGCTTCTTATTGAGTAAAGTGACAATACCATAAGAGCCACCCAATACAACAGCAATTACAAAAGCCACAAGGATATTTGTGATTCCTAAAAGAAATCCCGAAGCAAACATTAATTTAATGTCACCACCACCAATGCCACCAGTTATAATGGCAACTATATAGAGTGGTAGTGCGATAATTAATGAAGCAATGACTAAATGAAAGATATTTTTTTTGAAAATGACAGCTTCAATTAAAGCTAAAATCAAGATTAAAAAATGGAATCGATCATAAATCATCAGGGTATCAATATCAATAAATGCAATAATGATTAGTATTGATGTAAAAATTAATGCAAATACAGTTTGAGTTGAAAGATTGAATTTAGTGTAAACAAGTAAGTAACTAATAGCTGTTAAGATTTCCAAAAGAGGATATCTTAAAGATAATTTTGTTTTACAAGATTTACACTTACCACCTTGGATGAAATAACTCACAAGAGGGATTAACTCTAGGGCGCTAAGATTTCGATTACAAGTTTCACAACGTGAACGCCCAGTCGCAATGGATTCTTTTCGTGGTAAACGGTCGATGATGACCCCCAAGAAAGACCCCATAATCAGTCCGAAAATAAAAACTAATGTTCCATACATATACATCACCACAAACATTATAGCAAAGAAAGGGGAAGAAAAATGAAAAGATTAAAATTTGGAGAAATTTTAGTAGATAAACAACTTGTAACACAAGAACAACTTACCGAAGCCTTAGATAGACAAAAGGTTCAAAGAAAAAAATTAGGTGAAATCCTTCTCGATATGAAGGTGATTTCAGAACGAGAAATGCTCAATGCCTTAGCTGAAGAGCTTCAGTTTGATTTTGTAGAAAACCCATCACAACTGATTGACATTAGTTTAAGGGAAATGGTCACAAAAGACTTTGCGGAATCTAAAGGCATCTTGCCCCTATATATTCAAGATGGTAGTCTCTTCTTTGCGACCAACGATCCACTTGACTTTATTACTATGGAAGACTTATCCATGGTTACTGGATTTGATACACAAGCTGTGGTTGCACCTAAAGCTGCAATTGATCATGGACTGGGCATTATTTATGCTGTTACTGATGAGATTGATGGTGTTGAACTGACAGAAGATGCTGCAGACAAGGACCTTATGGAACGCGTTGATTCAGCACCTGTTGTTAAGATGGTTAGTGCCCTTATTGAATCTGCCTATAACGTTAATGCATCGGATATTCATATCGAACCTGAAGCTGACTCCACACGTATCCGCTTTAGAATTGATGGAACCCTATCAGAACACATGATTTTGAAAAAAGAACTACACGAACTTGTGACCACACGTATTAAAATTATTTCAGGAATGAATATTGCTGAAAAAAGAAAACCACAAGATGGTGCCATCCGACATGCCTCTGACCTAGTGGAAGTAGACCTTCGTGTTTCTTCCATTCCAACACCTTTGGGTGAGAAGATTGTTATGCGTCTTCTTGGAGCAGACCAAAACATCACCTATTCGCTTGATTCCATCGATATTCAAGAAGATATAAAGAATAAACTACGAGCAATATCTAAAGTGCCCCATGGTATTTTACTACTAACAGGACCCACCGGTTCTGGTAAAACCACAACACTTTACTCCTTGCTAAATGAAGTCTCAACACCTGAAATTTCAATTGTAACGGTTGAAGATCCTGTAGAAAAGCAATTTGAAGGCATCACACAAGTTCAGATCAATGAACGAGCTGGACTAACATTTGCGGCCGGACTACGATCTATCTTACGTCAAGACCCTGATGTTATTATGCTTGGAGAGATTCGTGATGCAGAAACCGCAACAATCGCAATACGTGCTGCGATCACAGGTCACTTTGTATTATCCACACTTCATACCAATGATGCGCTATCATCAGTCATTCGTTTAGTTGACATGGGAGTAGAGCCCTATATGGTTGCCTCATCACTCAAAGCTGTTATTGCACAAAGACTTGTAAAGAAACTTTGTCCTTATTGCAGTGTACTTGATGAATTACCCCATGAAGAAAAAATACTCTTTGAAGAAGATGGGCTCACCCACGCCCACAAAGCGGTGGGATGTAATCGATGCAACAATTCAGGCTATGCAGGACGTATTGCTGTATTTGAAATCATCTTCATTGATGAAACTCTTGAAACACTAATCTCAAGCAATGCCCCAATGGCAAAACTAAAAGAATATGCTATTTCTCAAGGAACACAATTCTTAAAAGATGACGTAATTCGCTTGATTCATGAAGGAAGAACCTCTATGGAAGAAGCCAAAAAAATCCTATTCAGTGTCAGTTAATAAGAAAACGCTTAACTAGGACTAAAATCAGGCTATAATTGTCTATTTAGACTATACAATTTATTTAAATTATGGTATATTTAATTCGATAAGGGAGGAGAAAGAAAATGAAACTTATTCGAAAAAATAAAAAAGGTTTTACACTTGTAGAACTTATCGTAGTTATTGCAATTCTTGCAATTCTAGCACTTATCTTAATTCCAGCAATCACAGGTTATATTGCAAAAGCAGATCAATCAAGACTTGATTCAAGCGCAAGAGCATTATACTCACAAGCTGTCCTACTTGCAGCAGAGGATGAAACGGAGGACGAAATTAAAACTGCGTTAGGTGAAGAAGTTGACAAAGCTGGTAAAGGAGATACAGTTACTTTGGAATATGACGATGAAACTAAACAAGTTGAATCTGTTACGATAACAAATGGTTCTAAATCCGCAACTGCACCAGCAGAAGGCGAAGCTTCTGGTTCATAAGAATCAAATAAATAGTTTTTAATTTAAACTAGCAATCAATCCATGATTGCTAGTTTTTTTATGCTTTGAATGGTATATTAGATGTAGTAAATATACGCTTTGATACGTATTTGGGGGGACATATGTCTGATAGAGTGAAAGAGTCTTTTT
The DNA here is from genome assembly GCA_964653415.1 of uncultured Erysipelothrix sp. GTDB lineage: Bacteria > Bacillota_I > Bacilli_A > Erysipelotrichales > Erysipelotrichaceae > Erysipelothrix. Next base: position 16,762 of record CAZZFJ010000007.1, read on the forward strand.
TTGTATTACTGCTACTGATGGGGATGGTAGTTGTTTTTGATTTGATGTCGGCTTATTTTGCGATGGGTTTTGTTGCGGAATTGATGCGAAGTTTTGTTGCACTTTACTTTTTCTTAGGTTTTATACCTCTTGTTGTTAAGACTTGGTTTAAAAAATCTTCGCTTCCTAAGGCTTCTTCTACTGCTTCTGAGGCACCTGTTATTGAGAAGAGTACCTATGTGAATATTGATACGGATTATAGTGATCATTATGAATATGAGAGTGGGTATGATTTTTTTGAGTTTGAGGCAGATAAAGGGTTAAAAGGTGAGGCGACTGTCTTTTATATTTTAAGTCAGATGGATTATTATTCTAAAATTTTAACCAATGTTTATTTGCCGGTGGAAGATAAGACTACGGAAATTGATGTTCTGTATATTACCCAGTGGGGTATTTATGTCATTGAGAGTAAGAATTATAATGGTTGGATTTTTGGTAATGAGAAGGATAAGTATTGGACGCAAACTTTTGGTAAAAAGAAGAAGTATCGTTTCTATAACCCGGTGCGTCAAAATAAGAGTCATATGGATCATTTGGATGCTTTACTGAAGGGGATTCGTTTGTTTCCTTTGGTTGTTTTTGGGAATAAAAGTACTTTAAAGGATGTTCAGGTATCTAAGTATGATGTGATTCATATGCAGGATCTTTCTGATTATATAAATAAGACGAAAAGAGATGCGATTTATACTGCAGATCAGGTAGATTTGATGTATCGTTATTTAGGGCGCTATGCTTATAAGAGTGAGGAAGAGAAACAGGCTCATGTTGAGCAATTGAAGACGTATCGTTGATTTGGTATAATAGTGAACATAGTATGGAGGTGGAGTATGCTTGATATTCTTAAAATTGAAGAGTTGCAAGTTTTAGCATCCTTAGTTATGGTTGCGATTCTAGTTTTCTTTTTGTTGCGTCTGGCATTACATAACCGCTATAATGTTTATTTGGATTTAGCGAATGAAGATCGTTTGATGTTGATTTTGGATCATAAGCGTCGTATTGAAATCTTTACAGATGGTATTAGGGTTCTTTTTCCTAAGGTGCGTAAGTCAATGAAGTTTGAATCCTTTATGAAGGATTATCCTGATTTTATGAATTACACTAAGGGTGGGGAGTTTGTGTTGTTTCTCAATGGAGAGCGTTATAGTGCAAGAAGTCGTGTTAAGGAAGGCTTTGAAGTCATTGAAATTGAAAATGTGAGTATCTATTTAAAAAAAGGTGCTAACTCCATTCGTAAGTTATTTCAAGACTTTTCTCAAACACCACTCAGTTTTAGAGTGAATCGTGAAGGAAGAATTCTATCTTCCTCAATTGAATTCTCTAAGTATTGGTCTTTGTTTGATAATGTTGTAATTTATGACATTCAAGATGTTGGAATCTATAAAGAGGATTTTATGGATCTAGTTTTTGATAATAGCTATGTCAATGGCTCTATCTCTATTGATGTGGATGGGCTTAAAATCTTTGATGTTTATATTAATCAAGTGGATGATGAGAGTGTCATAATTAATTATGTTCTATCGGGTGAAATTACGCCTTTTTCATCCAGTCACTATGATGTTTTGGGTACCTTAATTAATGCGATGGAAGATGGACTGGTTTCAATTGATAATTTTGGAAAGATTACTTTTGCGAATCAAAAGATGTATGAGTTAATTGGAACTAGTGATTTAAGGGATAGAAATATCTTGGAATTGTTTAAGCTGTATGATCGAAATGATCGCTTAATTGATTTGAGTTTTCCTTTGAAAGCTCAGGTTCAGGAGTATCGCTGGCTTGAAACTCCTTTTAAAGATTCGCGTGTGGTTGTGGAGCTGGTGGTAAGTGAAGTTATTGAAATGGATGGTCTTCGTAGTGGCTATGTTTTAAGTTTTAGAGATACTAGTTTAAGACAGAGTTTATTAATGAAGAGTTATCGTTTTGCTTTTCGTGATGCTCTTACAGGAAGTTATAACCGTCATTACTTAAAAGAGTTTATTGAAACAGTGCATCGAGAGAGAACTGTTAATCTTGGAGTAGTGATTGTAGATTGTAATGGACTTAAAGTTATTAATGATGCTTTTGGGCATCAAATGGGCGATAAAGTGATTCAAAGAACTTACAGTGTTCTTCAAGCTAATATTAAGGAAAAGGATAGTGTTATCCGAATTGGTGGCGATGAGTTTGCGGTGATTTTACAAGATGTGACAAGTGATGAAGTTATGGCCTATGTGGATGGGGTTCAAAGGGATGTTTCAGAAGTCAGTGTGAATGGTCTCCCCTTATCTATTTCTTTGGGTTATTCACATCACAATGAGGGGATCGTAAATGTTCCAAAACTTATGGAAGTTGCGGAGTATAATATGTATCTTGATAAGATGTTTGAAGGTAAGAAATCTCGTGACAATTTAGTACAGTATATGTATCAAACCTTAGTGGATCGTAATCCACAGGAAAAAACACACTCTGAGTTTGTGGAACGTTTGAGTTATGACCTTGCTTCTGAGTTGAATTTAGGTGAAGACTTTGTAGATCTTATAACCAGTGCAGCAAAATATCATGCGATTGGTAAGATTGTTTTGGATGAGGATGATCAGTATGATGAAGATCATCACACCGAGTATAGTTTTAGAATCTTCTCGGCGATGCCTGAGTATTCTTATTTCTCAAATACAGTTTTGTTGTACAAAGAGAATTTTGATGGTACAGGCCGTCTACAAGGTTTAAAAGGGAGTGAGATTCCTATTGGTTCAAGAATTTTACGAATTGCAATTGACGTTAGTTATCTACTGCATTTTAGTCCAGAAGAATTGGTTATTGCATCACATACAGATGTGATGGAACATATTTCTAAAGAATCTGGAAGACTTTATGACCCTAATATTGTTTCAGTACTGGATAAAGTATTGAAGCGTTATGAGTTTAAAACAACAGTTTAATAGAGAAGCTGTTGTTTTTTTTGTATTCTTTTTTGAAAAGTGGTGAAGAGTTTATCATGTATTCGCTTTCTTTGTATAAATGTTTTGGTTCTGAGTCGTTATGGTGTATAATATAAATTGAAAATTGAGAAGGAGAGTTATACATTATGGCAAATTGTTTAGTTGCACAATCAGGCGGCCCAACATCAGTTATTAATGCGACTGTTGCAGGGGTTGTAAAAGCGAATCAAATGAACCCATACTACGATAAAGTTTATGGAGGATTACACGGAATCGAAGGAATCTTAAGTGAGATGCTTGTAGATTTAACTCATATGAGTGATGAAGAGAACCGTGTGTTACGTCAAACACCATCCAGTGCTTTAGGTTCATGCCGTTACAAATTATTACGTGAAAATACAGCAGACTTTGAAAAACTATTCAAAGTATTAGAAAAATATGATATTGAGACTGTTTTCTATACAGGTGGAAATGACTCAATGGACACTGTTTATGCATTAACACAATATGCAGAAGCAAACGGAATTGAAGGACGTCGTTTTGTTGGATGTCCAAAAACTGTAGATAATGACCTTATGGTTATGGATCATAGCCCAGGTTTTGCTTCAGCAGCAAAATTCATTGCTACTACAGCATTACAAACACACTTAGATTCAACCGTATATACACGTGAAGATGTTTTCATTCTTGAAACAATGGGTCGTGATGCTGGTTGGATGGCAGCGAGTGCTTGTGTTACAGGAATTGTTGATGTTCTTGTATTACCAGAAGTTGCTTTTGATAAAGAAGCATTCTTAGCAGCTGTTAAACGTCACATGGACGAAAAAGGCAAATGCTACATTGTTGTATCTGAAGGAGTTCGTTATGCTGATGGAACTTATCTTGCAGCAGGTGAGAACAAAGATGATACATTTGGACATGCTGTTTTAGGTGGATCAGGACAAGCCCTAAGAGACATGATCTTAAAAGCTGGACTTTCACCACGTGCTAAAGTTCAAGACTTAGCAAATGCTCAAAGATCTCATGCTACTGAACAATCCTTAGTTGATGTGACTGAGTCATTCCGTTTAGGAATGTCCGCACATATGCGTTCAACAGATGGAAAATTCACAGGTAAGACAGTATGTGTTGTACGTCGTGATACTGAAGAATATGATGTAGAATATATCGCAACAGATGCTTCAAATATCGCAAACCACGTAAAACATTTCCCACAAGAGTGGATTTTACCAGAATTTGCAGGTATTTCTCAAGAAGCACTAGACTATATTACACCATTAATTAAAGGTCAACCTGTCATTCTTTATGATGAAAAAGGATTGCCAAAACACGTAGTTCCTTACTACGCACGTTAATTTTATGATTCATGGACGGATTGCTTTGTCAATCTGTCCATTTTTTTATGCTTTACTTGCGGATTGATTTATAAAACAGTAAAATAAAATTAAAGGATGGGAAAAGTATGAAAAAAATATTTATCGGTTTTTTATTTTTAAGTCTTAGGATCAAATGGACTGTTGGCTCTTCCATGAATATGAATGGAATCATGGTTCAAGATGCAAGTCGCTATATCGAGATACTGCCTCCATTTGTGGGGTGGCTCATCATTCTATGGGGCGTTAAAGAGTTAAGAGAAAGGGAACATGTATATGAGGATAGATTATTCAATCTGCTCTATGTAACAGTTGGCATCAGTATCTTTTTCTTTGTAAATAATATTTTGGGATTATGGGTTAATTATCGTATCAATGCATTGATTAATTTTCTGATGATGGTTATTGAGTTTTTTATTTTCTATTTTATTATCAAAGGCTACCATGAGATTGAGATAAATAGTTCAAAAAATCTTTATGCAGAAAAAACGCTGAAATATCTATATATACAGACTGGTTTATCATTTTTAGCTTTGATATTCTTATCACTTCCTATTATTGCTATTATATTGCTTATTTTGCTCTTTATAATGCGGGTATTACTGCTGATTGGCTTTTATAAAGCACAACGTGCCTACCTTGCTTAGACTTTGGTTTATAAAACCAAAGTCTTTTCTTATGCTATAATGAAGACTCATGAAAGTAATGAGGAATCTTCAATGATCTACATTAGAAGAAATTATAAAGGAATATTATTGGCGAGTGTGCTTGCAGTTGTAGGCAATTATTTAAGCAAAACCCTCTCCAATGGAATTGTGGGGGCAGGGGTCTTTGCCTTAATTATCGGGATGTTTATTAATCCATATATCAAAGAAGATATGATGCATGGTGTGAAGTTCACTTCATCGAAAGTACTTAAAATGGCGATTATTTTAATGGGAGCGAGTTTAAGTCTGTCACAAGTCTTTGAAGTGGGTAAAATATCCTTAGTTGTAATGATGTTTACCCTAGTCACTGCTTTTGGTGGGGGCTATATTATTGGAAAGTTATTTAAGATGGACTGGAAGTTATCCAGTTTGATCTCAGCTGGAACTGGAATTTGTGGTGGATCTGCGATTGCAGCTTTGGCACCTACCATCAAGGCAAAGTCTACTGATGTTGCTTATGCTATCTCCTCTACCTTTATCTTTGATATCATTATGGTTATCTTATTTCCCATCATGGGTCGATATTTTGGCATGAGTGATTTTGGATTTGGTTTATGGACAGGAACTGCTGTGAATGATACTTCTTCTGTAGTTGCGGCAGCTTATGCATTTTCAGATGCTGCAGGAAGTTTTGCGATTATAGTCAAGCTCACTCGCACTTTATCCATCATTCCCATTGTTCTAATCTTTGCCTTTATTAGACATAAAGTAGAGAACACTGAGGGTGAGAAAGTGAAAGTTTCAAGTATTTTCCCCTATTTCATTTTACTCTTTGTCTTAATGGTTTCCCTAAGATCAGTGGGTCTTATTAGTGCTGATGTAGCTGACTTGTTTTCTAGCATCAGCAAATTTGCTATGGTAATGGCATTGGGAGCCATTGGGATGAATACAAATTTCAAATCAGTTGCTAAATCAGGTTTTATGCCCATGCTTCATGGTTTCATCATTTCTACTTTAGTGGTCGTTGTTTCATTTGCTGTGCAAATGGCTTTGGGATTACTGTAGCTTTGTGATGAATGCACTTTCTTTTTATGCGTTGAAAATTTCCCCTAATAATGATAGAATTAGTACGTTAGTGACGAAAGTCATAAGAGAAGGAGATTCATATGATTAAGGGTATAGCGGCATCTGCAGGTGTAGCAGTGTCAAAAGTGTTTAAATTACAACATCCTGTGTTAGATGTACAGCGTTTGGAAAATCAAGATGTTGAAGTAGAACTTAAGCGTCTACATGATGCCATTGAATTAGCGAAGAAGGACATTACTTCGATTAAGGAAAAGGCAGTTGGAAAATTGACAGATGAAGATCTTGCAATTTTTGATGCGCATCTTATGTTTGCATCCGATCCAGAATTTGTTTCAAGTGTAGAAGAGATGATTAAAAATGAATCAGTGAATGCTGATTTTGCATTAGATAGTGTTTCTAGCATGTTTATTGCGATGTTTAGTGGTATGGATGATCCATACTTCAAGGAACGTGCAGCCGATGTTAAAGACGTAACGTATCGAATTACAGCGAATGTTTTAGGTGTTAAACTACCTGATTTATCCATTATTGATGAAGAAGTTGTTATTGTAGCAGAAGACTTAACACCTTCAGATACAGCTCAATTGGACCGTCAGTTTGTAAAAGGTTTTGCAACTGAAATTGGGGGTCGTACATCACACTCCGCAATCATGGCACGCAGTCTTGAGATTCCAGCAGTTGTGGGGGCAGGAAGCTTATTTGATAAAGTGAATCATGGAGATGAAGTTATTTTAGATGCTATTGAAGGTGTAATTATCTTTAATCCAAGTGAAGAACAAAAAACTACATACTTAGAAAAAGGTAAAGAATTTGAAGCGCATAAAGAAAGCCTCAAAGTTCTTAAAGACGCAGAATCTGTAACAACTGATGGACATAAAGTTGAACTTGCAGGAAATATTGGTACTCCTGCTGATGTGGATGCTGTTCTTACCAATGGTGGTGAAGGTGTTGGTCTTTATAGAACTGAATTCCTTTATATGGATTCACAACAACTTCCAACTGAAGAAGAACAATACATTGCCTATAAAACAGTATTAGAAAAAATGAATCCAGGTCGTGTTGTTGTTCGTACACTGGATATTGGTGGCGATAAAGAACTACCATACCTAGATTTACCAGCAGAAATGAATCCATTCTTAGGATATAGAGCCGTGCGTTTAACACTGGATCGTCCGGAAATTTTCCGTACACAATTGCGTGCACTGCTTCGTGCATCAGTTCATGGAAAATTAAGCATCATGTTCCCAATGATCGCAACACTTAATGAGTTCCGTGCTGCTAAAGCATTGTTTGAAGATGAAAAGAAAAACTTATCTAAAGAAGGTGTTGCTTACAGTGATGATATTGAGTTAGGTATCATGGTTGAAATTCCAGCTGTTGCAATTTTAGCAGATCAATTTGCTAAAGAAGTTGATTTCTTCAGTATTGGAACCAATGATTTAATTCAATATTCCATGGCTGCTGACCGTATGAATGAACGCGTATCCTATCTATACCAACCGTATAGCCCATCCATTCTTCGTTTAATCAAAAACACAATTGATGGTGGCCATAATGAAGGTATCTGGGTTGGTATGTGTGGTGAAATGGCTGGAGATGAGAAAGCTATTCCACTACTACTTGGTTTAGGATTGGATGAGTTCTCTATGAGTGCTACATCAATTCTTGAAGCAAGAAATATTGTTAGAAACTTAAGTTATGCAGATATGCAAGCTTTAACGGATAAAGCACTGAATGCTTCTACAACAGAAGAAGTCTTAGCGCTTTTAGATGAAGTAGCTTAATCTCTATATTATTAATCATAAAAAAAGCGTGTTGTAAACATTTACAGCACGCTTCGTTATAGAAAAAATGCTTCAGACTCTATATAATATGAGAAAGTAAGATAGTGAGGATGACTCTGTTTTACGATTATATTGACGACACAATATTTAAGGAGACTTTAAGATGAAAGAAAGAATAGAAAAAATTGGAATTAGCGGTATACGCAGCTTTACAGCCTTATGTTCAGGTATACCTGACATGTTATATCTCACAATAGGTGAACCCGATTTTGATACGCCAGATGCGATTAAAGACGCTGCTAAGGATGCTCTTGATAAGAATCTAACGCACTATCCACCAGCTCTAGGTATTCATAGTTTAAGAGAGAGAATTGCTGAGTATGAGGCTTCCTTATTTGATGAAGCAATCACTCTAGACAATATTATTATTACAAATGGGGCAACAGAAGGTTTAGTTCTGGCTATGTGGACCTTACTGAATGCTAATGATGAAATCGTACAACCCACACCAGGCTATACTTTATATGGATCTCAAGTTTCTTTAATTGGTGCGAAAACAGTTGCCTTTGATATTTCAAAAAACAACTTCCAAATTGATGAAAAGGCATTAAGAGCAGTTGTCAATGATAAGACTAAAGCCATTCTTTTGACATCCCCCAACAATCCAACAGGACAAGTTCTTAATAAAGAAAGCTTAGAAGCAGTGTATCGTGTGATGAAAGATTATCCAAATCTTACGGCAATTTTAGATGATGTGTATAACGTTTTTGTGTATGATACTGAATTACACTCTCTAAGAGAATATCCTGAAATTAGAGATCGTCTGATTGTTGTTCAAGCATTTTCTAAGTCCCATGCCATGACAGGATGGCGTATTGGTTATGTTGTTGCATCCAAATCCCTGATTGATGAGATGCATAAACTTCATCAAAACTTAATGGCAGGTGTCAATAGTATTGCACAACATGCTGCTTTAAAAGCATTTGACATAGACAATGCTTATATGGCCAAAGATTACAAGAAACGCCGTGACTATGTTTATAAGCGCTTGATAAATATGGGAATGGATGTTCAAAAACCTGAAGGTGCCTTCTATATTTTCCCAAACATTGAAAAATACAATATGAGTTCCTATGATTTTTGCTTAGCATGTGCAAAACAAGCTAAAGTAGCTTTAATTCCAGGTGTTTACTTTGGTAATGATAACTATGTGAGACTCTCATATTGCTATAGCATGGATGTTCTTGAAAAGTCCCTAGATCGCCTTGAATCCTTTATTAAATCTTTGATCTAAAAGATACCACAAAATTAAAGTTATCGATAAAGAGATTGAGCATATTTGCTCAGTCTCTTTTTGATAGCATAGACCAATCATCCGTAATCATGATTGAAGTAAATTTTAATAGTTTTTATCTGTACAAAAAAAAGAGCACAAAGGCTCTGGATTCAATTGAGGTACTGTTGAATTTATTGGGTTACTGCTTCTTCTTTAATGTTGAGTAACTTAGAGTACTTATCAATTAAGTAATCGACATAGTAATGAGGATTAAAGGGCTCTTGAGTAAGCTGTTTAATTAAATCTTGGGTCTTAATCATTCCTCCATACTGGTGAATATGCTCTTTGAGCCAGTCGAAGATGGATTTTAAGTCGCCAGCAATCAATAAAGCATCCACATCTATGTCTTTATACATTGCAGCCATAAACTGGGCTCCATAGGCTGTACCTAAGGCGTAGGTTGGAAAGTATCCAATAAGAGCTTCGCTCCAATGGACATCTTGTAAAATACCTAACGCATCGGATTGTGGTTCATAGCCAAAGTACTTCTTGAAGATGGCGTTATATAGAAGATTAAGATCCTGAGGTATTTCATCGATAAGAGCTTGTTCAAACTCAGTTCTCACTAAAATATGAAGGGGGTAGGTAAGCTCATCCGCTTCGGTTCGTATTTGTCCTTTTTCAACATAGTTAATCCCTTGGATGAAGGCATCTAAAGATACGTCACTGAGTACATCGGGTATAAGGGCTTGTAATTTTGGGTAGATGGGGGTCCAAAAGGCCTTAGATCGTCCAATCATATTTTCTAAGAGTCGTGATTGTGATTCATGCAGGCTTGCACTCATGGAATGCATCATCATAGTTTCCTCGTATTTAGTATCAACTTGATGGTTATACATCGAGTGTCCAATCTCATGAATGATGGAGAAGATATTGGAAGTAAAGTTATTGGTATGGTAATGGGTAGTGATACGGGTATCATGTTTAGAGAATGTACTACTAAAAGGGTGGGCACTTTCAGCTAAATAGCCAAAGTCAGAAGTATAGCCAAGGTGGTCCATAATTAACTTTGATATATCTTGCTGCAACGCTACACTTACATAGGCATCTAAGAAATCAGGGCGTTTAGCTTGGTTTTTTAGGACTACATCTATAAAAGGTACGAGACGCTCTTGGATTACCTGAAAGAAGTCTTGGACCTTATCTAGAGTGAGTCCTTCCTCATAATCATCCAGTGCAAGCTCATATAAGGGCTTATCGAGTTTCCGATAGCGTAGCATCTTTTTATGTGTATCAAACATTTTAGTGAGAGTTGCTTCATAACTTTTGTAGTTATTATTTCTACGGGCTTGTTCCCACTGGATAAAGGATTCGCGTTTTAAGTTATTATAGGCGCTATATTCATCAGATGGGATATTTTCAATTTCCTTAAAGCGCTTGAGGAGTAATCTGATGTTTTCATTTTGAATGGCATCTCCTTTATTCTCTAAGGATTCTAAAAGTTTTTTTGTTGTGGAAGATGTGAGTAAATCATAGTACTCTTTTTCAATTTTTGACACCATTTTATTGTGGTAATTAGCCCCTTGTTTTGGTGCAATGGTTTGCGAATCAAAATACGCTAGAGATAAGACATATGCATAAGCGTTTAAAGATTCAATAAGTTCAGTATAGTTCATGGTATTCATCCTTTCATATCATTCATAATATCACTATTATGACAACTTGACTTATGTTTCTTGGAAATTTATTGATAAAAGGACAATAAATTATGTTAAAGAGTTTTTCTTTGTGGCTTCATTTTAAAGTGAAGATGCTTTTTTGAGTGGTATATCGATGATTTTTTTGGATAGAATATTTTGATATTCGCGGCAAAAAAAAGAGCGATAACGCTTTTGTACTAAATTGATACATCAATTTAATCGCTTTCGTTTTTGCTCTTTTTAAAGTTTGTAGACATCAGTACAATACTGATTAACCAGTTCCATTTCATGAGTAATTAAAACGATGGTTAAGCCTTTGGAGTTCAGTTTTTTCATATACTCCATAAATTCTGAAGTTAGTTTTTCATCTAAGGAAGATGTGGCTTCATCAATTAAAAGTATTTTCGGATTTAAGAGTAGGGCTCGAGCAATCGCAAGGCGTTGTTTTTGGCCTCCTGATAGTTTGGAAGGATAAGCGTCTTTTCGGTCATAAATATCAAATTGCTTTAAAAGGTTTTCAATTTGAATAACATCCTTATCCTTTTGGACCACTGCCATATTATCCCATACACTTAAATTTTGAAATAAACCAAAATCTTGAAAGATGTATCCCATATCCTTCGCAATATTCTTTCGTGCTTGCTTTGTGTTTGGGAAAAAGCTTTGATTATTAATGATAATCTCACCTTTAGAAGGGGAGTGTAAGCCAGCAATGACGCGAAGTAAGGTCGATTTTCCAATACCTGATGGCCCAACAATACCAAAGAATGACGCTTGAGGTATTTTTAGGCTCAGATTTGAGAAAATAACATCTTCACCATAGCGAGCTTCTATGTCTTTAAGTTGTATCATAAGTAATCCAATCTCCTTTCTAGTAGTTTGAAAAATTGGATTATCAGAAAACTAAATAGAAGGTAGAGGCCAAGCACCATAATTAAGGGTTCAATTCTAAGATCGCGGTTTAAAACTTCCTTAGCACTTCTTAAAATATCGTTCAATGCTACTGTAGATATCAGCGCTGTATCCTTAATCAGGGTTATGGTTTCATTTTCAACCGTTTTAAGAGTGTTTCGAAACATCTGAGGATAGATGACTTTAAAGAGTGTTTTGGTCTTGGACATTTGAAGCATTTCTGCAGCGTCCCACTGGTTTTTTGGAATAATCGCAAGGCCATTTTCAAAAATAGCAATAAAATAAGCAGTATAGTTTATGATAAAGGTGACTAATGCTACAAGTAAGCGATTTTTAAATGGAATGTTTAAAATGACAGGCAAACCAAACATCGCAAAGGTTAATTGTAACATTAAGGGTGACCCTCTGATAATCCAGATAAAGCCAGAAAGTATGGCTTTTACTTTCTTTGCATTGGTTAAACTTATCAAAGCAATCATGGAAGCTAAGGGTAGGGAAATTAAGAGTGTTAACCAAAACATAATCATCGTATTGGAAAGACCACTGGAAATTTCATTAAAAATTTGAATCAGATAACTCATGGACGAACAATAAGATCCTTTCCAAGCCATTTAATTGAGATATCTTTTGTGACACCAGATGCAATGAGTTGATCAATGGCATCGTCAATAGCATTTTTTAAGGTATCGTCATCATTTTTTCTAAATCCAATTGCATAAAACTCAGAATCGAATTTTTCATCGGATATGACATAGTTTTCTGGGTTTTTATTTTGGGTATAGCCTGCGTAGGTGACATCTGCAATCACAGCATCTACTGTTTTGGCATTTAATGCTAAGAGACCTTCTTGTATATCGGTATATTTTTGAAGTTCTTTTATATCTTCAATAATAGCGTTTTTCTCAATAGCAGCCTGACCACTACTTTGTGTTTCAACCGCAACATCAAGTCCCTTCAGTTCTGCAATTGTTTTAATGGGCTTATCACTTCTTGAAAGGATTACAATTTGGTTATCCATATAAGCTTTTCCAAAGTTCACTTCTTCTTTTCTTTTATCTGTGATGGTAAAGCCATTCCAAATCATATCGATATTTTTATTATTAAGTTCAAAGGTCTTATTATCCCAATCTATATATTGAAATTTAACCTCAACACCTAATATTTTTCCCACTTCTGTTGCGAGTTCTAGATCAAGCCCTGTTTCTTTACCGGTTTCATCTTTAAAACCTAATGGAGGATAGTTGGTATAGCCAACTACCATTTCTTTTTTCTCTTTAATGGCATCAAGGGATGACAAATTATCATTTTTAGTTGAACAAGCACTTAAGATTAGCAAAATTGATAGACAGGTTAATAGTTTTTTCATAATAAATTCTCCTTGTATGATTGATAGTATACTTCATTACTTTAGCGAAGTAAAGTAGAAAAGTGAAAAAAAACAATTATTTGTCTTTTTCTCTATCAATAACAAGCTTATAACCACCTGATCCATAGCCAACAGCGCGATTGACACGTGCTATTGTTGCAGAGCTGATTTGTGTTTCCTTGCTGATGATTTCATATGTTTTGCCTTCTAAAAGAAGTTTTGCTACTTTTAGACGATCAGAAAAATCGTTGACTTCTTTCTTAGTTGCGATATCTTCAAAAAAAGCTTCGCACTCTTCAATTGTTTTTAAAGAAAGAATGGCTTCATAGAATTGTTTGTGTTTCATTTTTATCACCTAGTTTTATTATATGTGATTTTACTATAAAAAAAAAGAGCTTGTCTCAAGACAAACTCTAAAGTTTTATAAGGAACGAATTAATTCGATGATTTCTGAAGTCGATACTAATCTATTTTCTGAATCATCTCTGTGTTTAAATTCAACGAAGCCATCTTGAAGAGAGCGGCCGACTGTGATGCGGTAGGGAATTCCAATTAATTCCATATCATTGAATTTAACGCCTGCTCTTGCGTCGCGATCATCAAGGATAACTTCAACTCCAAGTGAGGTAAGTTCGTTATAGAGTGTGTTTCCATAATGGACTTGAGCCTCATCCTTCATATTGATAATGACAATAGAAAGCTTATATGGTTCAATGCCTTGAGGCCAAGCTAATCCCTTTTCACTTGAATATTGCTCTGCTAAAGCAGCCATGGTACGTCCAACGCCAATACCATATGATCCCATGTAAACATCTTTTAGGTGATTCTCTTGATCCATGTATTGTAAGTTCATGGCTTGAGAATATTTTACGCCAAGTTTGAAAGTGTTTCCAACTTCAATACCTTTTGAGAAAGTCAAGACGCCTTTTCCATCTGGATTGGGATCGCCTTCTTTAACATTAGATATATCCGCCAAATGGGTTCTTTCAAAATCATGGTGGTTTACATTTATAAAGTGATAGTCGGTTTCATTAGCACCAACAGTAAAGTTTCTTAAATTTTCAATATGTTGATCTACTACAATGTCAATATTTGACAATCCGATGGGGCCTGCAAAACCTACAACGGCTCCGGTCACTTTTTCAACATCAGCAAACTCAGCTAATTGTACTTCGTTGGCTTCGTATAATTTGCGAAGTTTTGTTTCATTCACATCACGATCACCTAAGACTAAAGCTGCAACTAGTTTTTCATCAACTTGGTAAATTAAAGTTTTTACAAAAGTTTGGATATCCTGATTTAGAAATTGGGATACCTCTTCAATCGTTTTAGCATTGGGAGTGTATATTTTTTCAATGGTCTTATACGCTTCATTGGATTCTATTTTTCCAATATGTTGAGCTACCTCTAAGTTCGATGCGTACCCGGTATCTTCACCTAGTACCAAGATATCTTCACCGATAGGGGAGATAGCCTGAAATTCTTCAGAGAGTAATCCACCCATGATTCCTGTATCTGCTCGAACGATTCGATAATCTAATCCTAAGCGATTAAAAATGCGTTTATAAGCTTCAAACATTGCATCATAGGACTGATTGGAACTTTCTAAGTCTTTGTCAAAGGTATAGGCATCTTTCATGACAAACTCACGGACTCGAATTAAACCAAAACGGGGTCTTGTTTCATCGCGAAACTTTGTTTGGAATTGAAAAAGGCTCACTGGCATATCTTTATAAGATTTAATTTTTGAAGCGGCTGCTTGTGCAAAGAGTTCTTCGTGGGTGGGCCCCAATACGAAGGGTTTGTCAAAGCGGTCTTTCAGTGTGAACATACTGTTTCCGATGATATCTCGTCTTCCTGAAGTCACATAAACATCTTCAGGGATCAAAGCAGGCATGCTGACTTCTAAAGAATGGATTTGTTCCATTTCTTCACGAATAATGTTTTCAATTTTTCTTTTGACGCGTACACCCAAAGGTAAAAACATATAGACACCTGATGAGCTTTTTTTGATATAGCCTGCACGTGCCAGAAGGTTTCCCGAATTGGAGTCTTCATCTTTTAAATTTTCTCGAATTGTATAAAAGTAATCTCTGCTTAGTTTCATAATTGCACCTCATTTTACTTTATTAGTATACCATATTTCATTGCAGTGTTTACCTTAATTGTTGATTCCTGAAAAACTTAAAAAAGTTTAACGACTATCATAAAAGAATCACGAATTTTTAAAGAATTTTGATTTGCATAATATGGCGTATATAAAGGATATTTACTTTGTTGTGATTTGTGTGAAGTTTATCTGAGTATAGCATCAAAGCAGAGATATGCTATAATATAGGTACCCAAAAGGCCCAATATATTTCCGACACTTTGATATAAGGGAATCTGCAAGCCTAGAGCAGTGTGAAAACTGGTTACGAATCGGGATCCTAAACTATAGGCAGGATACCCACCTGTACTTACAGGGAATAAATATCACCTTTTGGGTCATTATAAGGTATTGAAAAATATAAGAAAATAAGTTATAATAATTAGAGATAAACGAGGACGGTGGAATACATGTTAATTATAGCAAGTTCATTATGGAGAGACTTTGGTATCTTCTTAGGTGGTGCCCTTATTGCGGCAGTGGTAACATTCTTTATTACTAAGAAATTATTTGAAAAACAACTCAAAGAAAACCCACCCATTAACGAAAAGATGATTCGTGCCATGTACATGCAAATGGGACGTAAGCCAACAGAAGCACAGATTCGTCAAACGATGAAGTCACTTGGGCAGTAAAGAAACACAGGAGACTGTGTTTTTTAATACTATGAAGAAATTTCTAAAAAAAGTATTTAGATTCATTTTGATAGCTATTGTCGTCGTTTTTTTAGCGACATGGCATTTAGGCTATAGGGAATATCAAAAGGTGATTGCTGATGTGCCTCTTAAAGAGAAACTTGAGAAGGCCCAGGAAGATTTATTTTATCGCTCATATGATCAAATCCCAACAATCTTTTTAGATGCAATAGTAGCTGTAGAAGATGAACGATTCTATACGCGTAATACGACATTGGATTTTGTAGCGGTAGCTCGAGCCATGTGGGTAAATCTTCGTAGTTTATCATTTATTGAAGGGGGATCAACAATTCCCCAACAAGTCGTCAAGAATTTATATTTTTCTCATGAAGTCAATCCAACCCGTAAGGTAGCAGAGTACTATTTAGCAAAAGATTTGCTTCAAGAGATTTCAAAGGAAAGAATTCTTGAAACTTACGTTAATATTATCTATTATGGTAATGGTGCGTATTCTGTAGGCGAAGCTTCAAATCGCTATTTTGGTCGCCCTTTAAAGGCACTGAATGATAGTGAACTGACTTTACTTGCAGGACTACCCAATGCACCCTCTGTTTATGATTTAACACAAAATTTTGAACTTGCAAGACAGCGTCAGTCTCATGTACTAAGTCGTCTTGTGCATAATGGATTCATTACAGATTTAGAAAAACTAGAAATTGAGCAATTGGAGGTTAGAGGATATGAATAAAATGATTAGTGGTATAAAACCCACAGGGCAGATGCACCTTGGAAATTATATAGGTGCTTTAAGACCCTTTGTGTCATTTCAAGATGAATATGATTTAAGTGTATTCATTGCGAACTTACACTGTATTACAATGCCTATTGATCCTTTAGAGTTAAAAAAGAATTTAGAAGATGCGCTTATCTACTACTTAGCAGTTGGATTGGATCCAAAGAAAACAACAATTTTCTTACAATCGGATGTTTTAGAGCATGCGCAATTGGGATTTATTCTATCTACCCTAACATCAATGGGTGAATTGAATCGCCAAACCCAATTTAAAGACAAGAAAGATACTGAAGAAAGTCTCAGTGCAGGCTTTTATACCTATCCCACGCTAATGGCTTCTGATATTTTAATTCACCAAGTTGATGGAGTCCCTGTTGGTGAAGATCAAAAACAACATGTTGAATTAGCCCGTGATTTAGCCCAACGCTTTAATAATCGTTTCGGAGAGACCTTTGTGGTCCCACAACCCATTACCCCAAAAGTGGGTGGACGTATTATGTCATTAAGTGATCCTACTCGAAAAATGAGTAAATCAGATACAGAAAGTGAAAAGGGCATCATCTATTTAGGTGATGACCTAAAGAAAGCCCGTAAAAAAATAATGTCAGCTGTTACAGATAGTGATAATGAAGTTTATTATGATGTAAAAAATAAACCTGGGATTTCCAATTTACTCAGTATTTATGCTGCTTTAAAAGCCATCAGCATTGAAGATGCAGAAAAACACTTTGCATCCTATCAATATGGTGCCTTTAAAAAAGAGGTTGCGGATGTTGTTATTGAAGAACTCAGCATGATTCAAAATAAATATGACCAAATAAAGGCCAGCGGTATCTTAGAAGAAGTTTTATCTAATGGTAAGGCTAAGGCTCAAATTCAAGCACAGAAGACTTTAAATGCAGTTCAAAGTAAAATGGGTCTTGAATTATTATAAAAAAATCTATGAAAAATCGATGATTAGTTATATAATGAAACAAAGGAGGCGTTAATATGATCGTTTTATATTCCTCACCAGGGTGTGCATCCTGTAGGAAAGTCCGTCAATGGTTGAAAGATAGAGACTTGAAATTTATTGAAAAAAATCTATTTACTTCCATGTTAAGTGAAAAAGAAATTAAATATATCTTAATGCGTACGGATAATGGTGCTGAAGATATTATCTCAAAGCGCTCCAAAGTGATGCAAGAATCCAATGTCGACCTGGATGAACTATCGATTAGTGAACTGATTGTCTTTATTCAACGCCACCCTAGCGTTTTAAAAAGACCGATTGTTATGAATGAAAAATCTTTCTTAATTGGCTATGATGAAGAAGAAATTGATGCATTTCTACCTGCAGATATGCGAGGACATTCATTGAATATTGACCTAAGTCAATCTCAATCCTTTAACATAGGCGGTAAAGTTTCGAAATGAAAATTCTAGTTGGATTATCAGGCGGAGTGGATAGTGCAGTAGCTGCTTATCTTCTAAAAGAGCAAGGGCATGATGTCACTTGTGCCTTTATGAGAAACTGGGATTCTTTAACCAATAACGATATTTTAGGTAACCCCACAATTCTTGATGAAACCTGTTCTCAAGAAGTGGATTATCAAGATGCATTACGTGTAGCACAGCATCTTGGGTTACCTCTTTTACGTGTTGATTATGTCAAAGAATATTGGGATAATGTCTTTTCTTTCTTTATAGCAGAAACTGAAAGAGGTCATACCCCAAACCCAGATATTTTATGTAATAAATTTGTAAAATTTGATGCTTTCTATGATTTCATGGAAGAACATGGATTTGATAAACTAGCAACGGGTCATTATGCCCAAAGTATTGATGGACTGATGTATCGCGGAGTTGATGAGAATAAAGATCAATCATACTTTTTAAGTCGCGTGAATCCAGAAGTCTTAAGTAATGTAATTTTCCCTTTAGGAAACCTTGAAAAAGGAGAAGTAAGACGGATTGCTTTAGAGCAAAATATCCCAGTAGCAACTAAGAAAGATTCCACAGGAATTTGTTTTATTGGTGAAAGAGATTACCGTGATTTCTTGAAAAATTATTTAAAAGATGTTGAAGGTGATATCGTCGATTATGACAGTGGTCAAGTGGTAGGAAAACATAACGGTGTTATGTTTTATACCATCGGTCAAAGACATGGCCTGGATATTTCTGGGTTTATGGGTCCTTGGTTTGTGGTAGGAAAAAACCTCTCAACAAACATACTTTATGTAGGGAAAGGAAGTCAACATCCTAAACTTTTCTATACTCGTGCCATCATTGAAGATGTGAATTGGTATGTTCAGGATAAATCAGCACGTCAAGTTAGTGCTAAATTTAGATATCGTCAAAAAGATAATGATGTCAAAATTAAATTTTTAGATGACACAACTCTAGAGGTTGTGATGTTAAAGCCAGTTAAAGCTGTTACCTTAGGTCAAGAAGCAGTTTTCTATAATGGAATGGAAGTACTAGGCGGTGGAAGAATTGCCCGAGTCTTTACTCAAGATGGAGAAGAAGTAAGCTATGACCAAAAAGAGAACTAGTTTTAACTTTAACGACAGTATCGTTTTACTCGTCATTTACTTTGGCTTTGCACAAGCCATTATTCCTATATTATTAACAGTGTTCTTTCCCAAAATCGGCATGGGAGTCTTGAATTTTCTTATTTTGGGAATTGCGACTTTAATAAGTGCATTGTGGTATCGACATCATTTAGTAGCGGAATTTAAAAAGTTTGCCAACAATGCTTCGAAAAATATTACGAAGGTTCTTAGTTTATATGCTTTAATGATGTTGGTAAACATTCTTACAAACATATTCTTAGTAGAAGTATTAAACATCCAAGGAAATAGTGCTAACCAAGAGTTGGTCGAAATCCTGATCGGACAGATGCCATTACTCATGGCAATCTCTACGACTGTGTTTGCCCCAATTTTAGAAGAACTCGTCTTTAGAGGGGGTTTGTATTTGGGCTTAAAACAACGCATAGGTGGAAAACTAGCGACGCTGATCAGTTCAGCAAGTTTTGGATTAATCCATGTCACTTCTGAATTGCTATCAAGTGGTAACTGGGTTGAAGTCTTTTTGATTATACCTTACATCGTAATGGGATATTTTATGCTTGATGCAGTGAAGAAAACGGATTCCCTATGGGGTGGTATTTTACTTCATTTTATTAATAATCTTGTGGCTACTGCTGTTGTAACCTTCTTTTGAAAGGGTGAGTTAAATGTTGGAATCAATAAGAGGACTGACTGAAACAAAAATATTCTATAATGAACAGAATCATTATGGAATTTTTTTAATTGCTTTAGAAGATGCCCATAATGAAACGATGACAATCGTAGGCAATCTCTACAACATTGAACTTTATCAAAGTTATGAGTTTCACGGTCATTATGTTGATGATCCCCGTTATGGTCTTCAATTTAAAGTAGAACGCTTCAGTAAAATTTTACCCTCTGAAAAAGAACATGTTATTTTATATTTATCAGGTCCCAGTTTTCCAGGTATTGGTATTAAAAGTGCCCAAAGTATCGTAGAAAAATATGGGGATGATATCATTGATCAAATTCAAAAAGATCCCGACATGGCCTTATCGGTTCGTGGAATTTCCAAAAAAAATATTGAAATTATGCGGGAAGTGATTTTGAATGAAAATCCCATGGACAAGGTGGTATCCTTTTTAAATTCAGTGGGCTTTTCAGGGAATGATATTACGGCGATTTTAGCGGTATATCAAGAAGAAGCAGAAGCTATCATACGAGAAAATCCTTATCGATTGGTGGAAGAAGTGAGTGGAATTGGTTTTAAAACTGCAGATAAGGTCGGCAAGCATTTAGGTTTTGAAGAGGAACATCCTTATTATCTTGAAGCGTATGTATCTCATATCTATAAAACGAAAGCTTGGGAAAATGGACACTCTTATATTGAGGTAGATTCATTCTTAGAAAGTTTTGACACTTTAAACCAAGACTTGCTGGTGGATGCCTATCAATCTTTACTCCAACAAGGTATTTTAGTTGATGATGCAGGAAAGCTTTACCACCATACTCAATATGATGCTGAGGTTTTAATCGCTAACTTTTTGAATAGCTTTAATCAACAGGCTTTTGATATGTCTAGTGAAGAATTTGAATCGCATTTAAAAGTCGTAGAATATAAGCTTAAACTTCAGTTTGGTGACTCGCAGATAGAAGCAATTCAGTTGTTTTTAAAAGAGAACATCGCCATCTTAACAGGAGGTCCTGGCACAGGAAAAAGTACACTTCTTGCAGGAATCGTATCTTATCTACAACTTTCTTATCCAAACTATCGTATATCCTTGTGTGCCCCAACAGGCAGAGCTTCAAAGCGTTTAACGGAATTAACGCATCTTTCCGCAACAACAATTCACTCACTTATCAAGTGGAACTTGGAAACTAATGAGTTTGGTCATAATGCGCAAAATCCTTTAGATACTGATATTTTAATCATTGATGAGTTTTCGATGGTGGATACTTGGCTTTTCTCAAAACTTTTAGATGCTTCAAGCAATGTAAAAAAGATTCTTATTGTAGGAGATCAAGACCAACTGCCTTCAGTAGGTCCAGGTTTTGTTTTAAAAGATTTAATTGATTCCAAGGCATTTCCAATTATGACTTTGGATCGCAATTATCGCCAAGAAGAGGGTTCTGAGGTCGTTGACTTAGCTTTAATGATGAATGAAGGGCATTTCAATATTGAAGGATTTCATAAAAACATTCAGTTTTATGATGCGAAAAAATATGATATCAGAGACATTATGGTGCAGCTGGTTCAAGCTGCACTCAATAAAGGATACAGTTTATTTGATATTCAAGTCTTGGCACCTGTATATCGTGGAAAAGAAGGCATTGATAATTTAAATTACACGCTGCAATCAGCATTTAATCCAGCAGATAAGCATAAAAAGGAAACGAAGTTTGGTTCCAAAATCTTTCGTGAGGGGGATAAAATACTTCAGCTAAAAAATCAACCCGATGATGGCGTATTTAATGGTGATATTGGTCGTTTGGTTGATGTCGGTTTTGATAACAGTGTCACAGTTGATTTTGATGGCGTCTATGTAACATATGATCGTGCTGATATGACACATATTTCGCATGCTTACTGTTTATCTGTCCATAAAGCACAGGGGAGTGAATATCCAATTGTCCTTTTATTTGCGATGCATCCTTATCATCGTATGTTATCACGAAGACTCTATTACACTGCAGTCACTCGTTCATCACGTGCTTTGATTTTACTGGGACATTTGAGTGCTTTTGAAAAGGCAGTAAAAAACGGTTATGAAGATCGTAGATTTACCTACTTAAAAGAAAGACTTGTTGTAAATGTGACGTAAAAAAAACTAGCTTAGTTGCTAGTTTTTTTGTTTTAACTCATCATAGATTTTTTGAAGTAAAAGGGCTTCATCAGAAGGGTTAGCTTCTTCGATAATCTCTTCTTCGACCTCTTTAGCTTTAATGAGTTTGTTTAAAGCTTTGATTGCCATGAAAATTACTAAAGCTATAATTAAAAATGAAATAATGGAATCAATGAAATGACCATATCTTAGGACAGTAGCCTCTTTAATTATTTCACCGTTTTCAATAATTTCGGGTTTTAAAACATACTCCAATTTCTCGATGTTTTCAGTATTAGTGATTAGTGAAATTAAGGGAGTAATAATATCAGTTACTAAAGAACTAACAATGGCTGTAAAGGCGCCACCAATCACAACCCCAATCGCCATATCGAAAACATTTCCTTTAATTGCGAACTCTTTAAACTCTGTAAAAAACTTTTTCATAATCTATTCCTTTCCTAATAGTAATTCTATTGTAATTTTAAACGCAGTGGATGTCAAACCATTCGAATTTTCACTAAATATTCTTAATGATAAAAATATGGCTTATAGACAAGCTTTTTACCAGATAAGTTTACTCAATCGATGCATTAACAAGGGGAAAGTACTTGATTTATATATGTAATCGGTTACAATATAAGTACCAAAGGGGTGATGTACATGAAAGGCATTGGAGTTGAAATTTTAAATACTCGTGCAGTTTTGCGTGCATTACTAACTTTTCAAATGAGGTAGGCTATTTTGTGTAGTCTATCTTTTTTATTACATTGTTTGACAAGGAGGTAATCGAAATGGATCAAACAAATAAGATGTTCTTCGACGCATGTGCCCATGGCGATATTGAGCTGGTAAAAGAAGCGCTCGATAAAGGTGCAGATGTGAATGTGGTGAATGGAGAGCATAGGACTGCATTAATGCGTTCATCAAAACGGGGTCATTTGGATGTTGTGAGGTATATTATTTCAAAAGGTGCTGATGCAACGATGATTGATGTGAATGGAAAAGATGCATTAATGGCAGCCGCCAAAAAAGGACATTTAGAAATTGTTGATATTTTAATTTCTAAAGGTGCAGATGTGAATCTACAAGATAATCGAGGACGCAACGCCTTAATGCGTGCAGCATTCTTAGGACAAAGTGATGTTGTGAAACGCCTCATTGAAGCAGGTGCAAATGTCAATCTACAGGATGAATTAGGAAGAACAGCGTTAATGGAAGCTTCCTTAGCATTTAGAATCGAAGTGATTAAGATTCTAGTGGCTCATGGAGCAAACGTCAATGCTCAAGACTACAATGGTTGTACAGCTTTAATGCGAGCCAGTTATTCAGGATTTGAAAATCTTATTTCTTATTTACTGGAACATAATGCTGATAAAACAATTGCAGACAAAGATGGCAATTTAGCGATTCATTATGTTCGTCAACATAGTTTTGATGAACTAAAACACTATTTCAAAGACTAATCATACTGGAGGAAAATAATTTATGACATTAAAAGATTATCTATCCCAAGATGTTCGAAATCTCGTATTATTGGGACATGCAGGAAGTGGGAAAAGTGCACTTGCTCAAGCTTTTCTCTATAAAACAGGTAAAGTCGAGAGAATTGTTGATGCAGATAGTGGTAATTCTCCCATGGACTTTGAACCTTTAGAAATTAAAAAAGGACAATCAATTTATATGAGCTTAGTTCCCATAGAATGGGAGAATAAAAAGATTAATGTGATTGATACACCTGGATATCTAGATTTTATTTCAGAACAAGTCTCCGGTTATTCAGTCGCAGATAATGCTTTGATTGTAGTGGATGCTAAGGAAGGCGTTGATATTGGGACTGTTAGTGCCTTTTCAATGGTTCAAAAGGACAATAAACCTACGATTTTCTTTGTAAATAAGATGGATGATGAATCGGTTTCTTTCCATAAAATCTTAGCAGAATTAAGAGAAGAGTTTGGTAATTCTATTATTGCCTTTGAGATTCCAATTCGTGAGGATGGCAAGGTGATTGGTAGTATTAATCTACTGAGTAAAAAAGTATGGTACTATGGAAAACCTGATACACCACATGAAATTCCTGAGTCTTATCAAGATGTTGTAGCGCAACACTGGGAAGAAATTTGTGAGGCGGTAGCCATGACAGATGATGAATTGATGGAACGCTACTTTGAAAATGGAGATCTCAGTGATGAAGAAATATTAAAAGGGGTATCCATTGGTGTTCGTACAGGTGATATTCGTCCTGTTTATGCAGGCAGTGCCATTCATGGAGTGGGTATTCGAAGACTCTTAGACTTAATCACAGAATATCTTCCAACATATGGAGAAAAAGGCACAGTAGTAGCTAAGGATATCAATGGTAATCCTGTTGAGCTTAAGACTAATGAAAGTGAAAGCTTCTCAGCTCAAGTCTTTAAAACCATCGTGGATCCATTTGTGGGTCGCATTTCTTATCTTAAAGTGATGAGTGGTGTTTTAGCAACGGATGCAACGGTTTATAATGAAAGAGTGCGTGAGACTGAGCGAATCTCTGCAGTCTATTCGATTTCAGGTAAGCATCAACTGGGTGTTGGTAAGCTTTTTACAGGTGATATTGGGGCTGTGACAAAGCTGCAACATACAAAGACCTTTGATACCTTATCCACTCGTGAAAGACCCTTAGTCTTTGATAAACCAGAACTTCCTCAAGCAGCTCTAGCGATGGCTATTTGGCCAGTGAGCAAGCGTGATGAAGATAAACTCAGTACTTCTATTGCAAGAATTATTGAGGAGGAAATCTCAGCTTACACTGAAAATAATCCTGAAACTAAAGAATTTATTCTTTATGGATTGGGTGATCAACACTTGGATATTATGGTTAATAAGTTGAAAGAAAAATATGATGTTGATGTTACTATGACAATACCAGAAATAGCTTATCGCGAAACGATTCGCAGCAAAGTAATGGGTGAAGGTCGTCACAAGAAGCAATCTGGTGGGGCCGGGCAATTTGGACATGTCTTTGTAGAGTTTGAACCAATTGAAGCGGATGATTTTGTCTTTGATGAGAAAATATTTGGTGGCTCTGTTCCTAAAGTGTATTTCCCAGCGGTAGAACAAGGTATTGCAAATGCGATGAACACCGGTGTCTTGGCAGGATATAAGGTAGTCGGAGTTAAGGCCACTTTAGTGGATGGTAAATACCATGATGTTGACTCCAAGGAAATTGCTTTTGTCCAAGCCGGTCGCTTAGCTTATTTAGATGCTATGCCAAAAGCAAAACCCATTCTTTTAGAACCTATTGTGGAAATTAAAGTAACATGCCCTGATAGTTATACAGGTGCTGTCATTGGGGATTTAAACAAACGTCGCGGTATGATAGTGGGTATGGATGCTGCTGAAGCTGATGTTCAAGTTATTACAGCGGAAGTTCCATTAGTAGAAGTTGGTCGATATCTTTCTGATTTACGTTCAATTACTCAAGGACGTGCAACCTATACTCAAAAGTTCTTGCGCTATGATCCTGCTCCAGAACATATTGCAGCTGTCGTTATTGCTAAAAGAAAAGCAGCCAAAGAAGATTAGAAACATACAAAGAGTGTACTTTATCATGAAGTACACTCTTTTGTAACGATAAAAAAAGAGTTGAATTTTCAACTCTTTAGTACTTAGGCATTGTTGTAATTTTCTTGAACAGCATCCCAATTAATGACTTCAAACCATGCTTGAATGTAATCTGGGCGTCTGTTTTGATAGTTTAGGTAATAAGCATGTTCCCAAACGTCAATTCCTAGTAAAGGTGTTAAGCCATCACTAATTGGATTGTCTTGATTTGCTGTTGAGACAACTTTTAAACTGTCGCCATCTTTAACAAGCCAAGCCCAACCTGAACCAAAACGTGTTTTTGCTGCTGTATCAAGTTTAGCTTTCAGTTCATCCAGTGAACCAAAGTCTTTATTGATTGCTTCTAATAAAGTTCCAGTAGGTGTTTGTCCGCTAGCAGGTGCTAAAGTATTCCAGAAAAGAGTATGGTTTACGTGTCCACCAACATTGTTTTGTAGTGCTGTTTTAATATCAGCTGGTAGTGCATTTAAATCTTTTAAAAGATCAACTGGATCTTTAGCAAGTAAATCATCATGTCCTTCTAAAGCATTTAGAGCATTTGTAATATAGGCTTGGTGATGTTTTGTATGGTGGATTTCCATAGTTCTTGCATCAATTTGTGGTTCCAATGCATCATATGCATAAGGCAATTTAGGTAATTTGTAAGTCATATTATTTCCCTCATCTTTCTAGCTAAACTTTATCAAATGCCACATTTATTGTCTATCAATGTGCAAGTATCTAATGTATAATGGTTAAAAAGAAGGGATGATTCAAATGAAACAGTTATGCATTGATTTGTTGGAAGAAAGAGGCGTTCAGCTTCAAGATATTGTAGATTGTGTAGTGTATCTACAATCTGCTTTTGTGGAAGTTGTTGATGAGTCTGTCATTCATAGTGATATTCAGAAAATATTAGAGAAAAGAGAAGTGCAACAAACGATAATGACCGGAATTGGAATTGATAAAGCTGTTGAAACTAATTGCTTTGGAAATGAACTTATTCGTGATATCATTAAGACTGACGAAGGGCTCTACGGATTAGATGAAGTCTTAGCATATAGCATTTGTAACCTCTATGGTTCCATTGCGCTAACCAACTTTGGCTACATTGATCGTGTAAAACCAGGTATTATCGGCGAATTAAATGACGCTAAAGATGGTTCATGTCATACTTATTTAGATGATATTGTTGGTGCGATTGCCGCTGCTGCTGCGTCAAGACATGCACATAAAGGAGTGTAAAGTGATGAAAAAATTTTTAGTAATAATGTTTGTAGGATTCATGTTTTTAACAGGATGTAGTAAAAATGAAGAAAGTAATATTACATTTATAACTTTGGAAGAATATGAAGCTAAAATACAAACAGATGATAAATTTATGGTTGTGATTGGTAATAAAGAATGTACAGCTTGCCAAAGCTTTAAACCTAAACTAGAAGAGGTCATCAAGAACAAAGATGTAGAAATTTTCTATATTCAAGTAGATAATAGTGTCTGGACAAAAACAGAGCAAACCAAACTTGTTGAACTCACAAAAGATCACCTTGGTTATGAGTTAAGTGTTACTCCAACCTCATTTTTAGTTGAGAATAAGGAACTTAAGTTAGTGTTCACAGGGGATCAAAACTATAGTTATGTTGTGGAAAAATTAGAGGATTTTGGTTTTGTTGCGCAGTAACACAATCCGCAAAATTCAGCAATTACTAGATGAGCTGGATGTCAAAAAAGATGGTGTGATTGTCTTAAGTCTTGCTGAAGGGATTGCCAAAGGTGATATTAAGCAGATTCTTGAAATTTTCATCGATCGCACTGAGCAAGGAACTCTTTGTTTAGTAGGGGACTGCAGTTTTAATACTGTCAAATCCAATTTAGATGAACTCTCAGACTTCACGGAAAAAGAGCGTCTGAATATTTTTACAAGTAAAGATATAAAAATCCTTTCTCTTTTAGATGATATTTATTTAAGTGCTCATCCGTCTTTGGAAATTGCTTGTATTGGTAAGGAAGCGTCTTTCTTAACACGTCATAAAGCACTTGATTTTCCTTATGGAGAGACTTCCCTTTTTAATGACTTGTACAATTTAGATGCTACTTATGTTGTAGTGGGTGATATAGACAATTTATATCCTTTGAAATTTGCATCAGCAAAAGATGATATGATTGTGAAGCGTAATGTCTGCCTTTATCAAAATAAAGAATTATCATATTTAGATTTTGAATTTGATTTTAATCTAGCACAATCACAGTTCAAACAACTGGCCTTGCAAGTGCAGGGTGCATATGGTATTCGCTATCGCCAAATTATTGATATTTTAAGAA
This sequence comes from uncultured Erysipelothrix sp., assembly GCA_964653415.1. Taxonomy (GTDB): domain Bacteria; phylum Bacillota_I; class Bacilli_A; order Erysipelotrichales; family Erysipelotrichaceae; genus Erysipelothrix. Next base: position 44,697 of record CAZZFJ010000007.1, read on the forward strand.
ATGTATGAAGAAGGATCCTCAAAATACGAGGATCCTTTTTATATGACTTCTTCAAGTCTTGTAATTAAAATACTAACGATGGCTTCAAATAACTCTTGATCTTCATCTGAGAATCGACTATAGATGGGTGCATCAACATCTAAAACCGCAAAAGGTTTTTCATTTAAGAAAAGGGGTACAACCAACTCGCTTTTCGAATCGCTATCGCATGCGATGTGTCCTTCAAAGTCATGAACATTTTTAATGTTTTGTGTTTGTCTTGTTTCAATAGCCTTCATACAAACACCCTTACCATGGTAAAGGCGCGTACAAGCCACTTTTCCTTGAAAAGGACCTAAGATGAGTTGCTCATGTTTGTAGAAGTAAAAACCAACCCAATTAATGTTCTCAAATGACATATTGATCAGTGCAGATATATTGGCGCAAATTGCAATGAAGTCGGATTCTTCTTCAATGAGTGCTTGAGCTTGCTTTATTAATAAATGGTTCATTGCTAACCTCCTAAAGTTATTGTAGCATATTTTTTAATGAACTAATTATAAACAAAAAATGAAAAAAAATAGCCTGATGATTAAACATAAAACAAGTTGAAAGTCATAAATTGAAGATAAATAACCAAAAAGTATTGGAGTTCTTGAAAATAGGAATTGAAAGCTATAATATATATATACATAAGGGGGCAATTGATATGAAACTTAAATCCTATAAAAGGACAGTTATCTATTTAATTGATCTACTGCTATTATTATTAGCGATATTTTTATCATTTATACTAAGATTCGAATTTGATTATAAAATGGCAACAAAAATGCTTGTGGCAGCCCGAAACGGCTGCATTATGTTTGCTATTACATTTTCCGTTTTCTATTTTGTCTTGGGATCTTATAAGAAAACGTGGTCTACTATCAGTGCAGATGATGAACTTAAAATTTTAAAAGTTAATGGATTTTCGACTTTAGTCATTTATATTCTATTATTGCTTGAAATTTTACCATTTTTTCCTTTAAGTGTATTAGTCATTACTTTTTTATTTGCGTCTTTAATGCAATCTTTTATTAGAATTTTCTATGGTTTATATAAACTATCGTATAAAGAACGTAAAAAAGGTGATGGACATCCTGTATTTATATATGGTGGTGGAAGTGCTGGTAGAATTATTGTCAAAGAATTGATGGATAATCCAAGGTATAACTATTATGTTAAGGGAATCATTGATGATGATTATCTGCTTCATAATACCAACGTCTTAGGTAAAAAAGTTCTAGGTGGCTTAAAGGTTGTTGAAGCGATGGGTAAAAAACATGGTGTTTCTGATATCATTTTTGCAATTCCTTCAATAAATGAAGTACGTAAAAAAGAAATTCTTAATGAGTTGGTAAAACATGGCTTCCAAGTTAAGGTTGTGCGATCTTCAGAAAGTCTTCTTTTAGAGCCCAACTTACGTAGGACTTTAAGAAGTGTGGATGAAAAAGACCTTCTCAATCGCCCGGAAATTAATTCGGATAATTCCGGACTTCTGAATACTATAAAAGGAAAAGTAGTATTGGTAACTGGTGCAGGGGGATCGATTGGATCAGAACTTGTACGCCAAATCTCAAAATACAGTCCTAAACAAGTTATTATGGTTGATATTAGTGAGACAGGTGTGTATGCTATCCAACAAGAAATGAATATTTTAAGAAACTCCGAAGTTAAAACAGATGTTGATCCTAATATTGAGTACAAGGCTTTAATCACCTCAATTCGTGATAGACAGTCCTTGGATCAAATATTTTCAACTTATCGTCCAGAGTATGTTTTCCATGCGGCAGCACATAAACATGTGCCTTTAATGGAGGAGTTGCCAAAAGAGGCAATTAAAAATAATATTTTTGGGACACATAATGTCGTAAAAATGTGTATTAAGTATAATGTTGTAAGAATGGTTAATGTTTCTACTGATAAAGCTGTGAATCCTACGAATGTCATGGGAGCTTCGAAACGTTTCAATGAAAAAATGATTCAAGCCTACAATTCAGTTTCAAAAACACAGTTTGTCGCTGTACGATTTGGAAATGTTTTAGGTTCTAATGGTTCGGTTATCCCTTTATTTAAAAAGCAAATTGAATCTGGGGGTCCAATTACCTTAACGCATCCCGATATTACGCGTTTCTTTATGACTATTCCAGAGGCTGTTTCGTTAATACTCCAAGCCAGTGTTTTCGCTAAAGGTGGAGAAATCTTTGTTTTAGATATGGGTCAACCTGTAAAAATTCTACATTTAGCAGAACAATTGATTCGTTTATCTGGTTTAGAACCGTATGAAGATATTGATATTCAGTTCATTGGTTTAAGACCAGGCGAGAAATTATATGAAGAATTATTAATGGATGAAGAGGGCTTGGAAAAGACAAATAATGCATTAATTCATATAGCGAAACCTTTAAATTATGAAGTAGAGTGGATTCAAGAGGCTTTACAAGCGATGGATTCTTGTTTAGAATTAAGTAATGAAGAAGTATTAAATGTTATCAGGAAGTATGTGAAAACATATAATCCAAACGGATAAGAGAGGAGTGGGATGCATGAAGCCAAAAGTTGGGGACGTAGTTTATGTCCAAACTTATAAGCATGATGGCTCAAGGCATCGCACTTGGTCTAGTGCTACTGTACTGGATGTAGATGATTCAAAGGTAGTAGCTATTACCTATAAAACCTGGGTAGTGGAATCCAATAAACGAAAGTGGTTTACAAGAGAACCTGCTATTTGTTTTTATTATTTTGATCGTTTCTATAATGTCATGGCAATGATTCGGAAACATGGAATCTATTATTATTGTAATCTGGCTTCTCCCATTGTTTGTGATGAGGAAGCAATTAAGAATATTGATTATGATTTAGATATTAAAGTTTTTCCAGATGGTGAGATGGTGTTGTTAGATGAAGATGAATTTTTACATCATCAAGAGGTCATGGACTATCCAGAATCTTTAATCCAACTGATTGAAGATGAAAAGGACTTATTGACTCAAATTGTGAGCGCAAAGGGATATCCTTTTAATGATAAAGTAATCTATGATTATTTCGATAAATATTTAAAATTAGGGAGCTAATGTATTCATCTAATACATAGATAGATTTCCTTATATAAGGAGACTTGAGAAAGTTTCCTTTTTTTATGACATATTTTAGTTTTGTTTCCTAAAGTATTAAAGGGGTAGTAAATATAGAGTATGAAAAAGTTTTTATCCAAATTTGGCTATTCTAGTGGGTTTTTTATCGCTTTATAAAATTCTTTTTAAAAAAGCATGGTTTTGTGTTGACATAGCTATAGGGGTTTGATATTATGAATAAGCCTTGAGGGTAACACCTCAGGAAATGGTCTTTGAAAACTGAACAAGAAACGTCAATTTCAAAATAAAAAAATAAAC
>CAZZFJ010000008.1:0-45182 GCA_964653415.1 uncultured Erysipelothrix sp.
ATATATATTAGTGTAGAATAGTTTTAGAGGTGATCGATACGATGAGCAATTAATCTATGTGTATAACTTTAAAAAAAGTAAAATATCACTTTTTTTAGGTTGCCATAGACATTGTTCACATCAATTTTTAATTCACCTATGGTGACCTTCTTTTGTACATAGGAGGGTAATATGTTACATATTAAAAACTTATCGATCACAAACCATAACACACAGATATTGATAATAGATAAACTAAACTTAAGCTTAGACAAAGGTGATAAATTAGCCTTGATTGGAGAAGAGGGTTCCGGAAAGTCCTCTTTTATAAAAGCTATTTTTTATAGCGCACTTGACTATGCAAGCCTGGAATTTGATTTCTTATCCACAGGAATTTGTACATATGTTGCTCAAGAGATTGTTTATAGTGGGTCAGTACTATCTTATCTTGAGATTGAGGACTATGTGCTTTTCTATAACCTAATGGATGGGTTTGGGTTGGAGGATTCAATACGAATGCGTGAGGATTTCAATACTCTATCTGGTGGTGAAAAAACAAAACTTGCTTTGATAAAGTCATTCATGAATCCAGTAGATCTTATGATTTTAGATGAGCCTACGAATAATCTCGATCTAAAAAGTATTTATTTCCTTGAAACTTTATGTCAAAGGTATGAAGGTACTCTTATTTTTTCTTCACATGATACACGTTTTGTTGAGAATTTAGCCAATAAGATATACCACTTTGAAAATATAAACAGGAGAAGGGAAAATAAACAAACTTTTTACAATTGCAGCTATAACGAGTTTCTTGTGGCACGAAGCTCACGGATTGATCAACAGCGGCGTACTTATGAAGCCGGTCGTAAAGAAATCGCAATCGCTAGTCAAAAATATGAAAGAGTCCACGATAATGTTCACCATGCCCTGAATACTATTTCAAGACAAGCCCCCCAAGTAGCCAAAAATCTGAAGGATAAAATGCGTCAAGTTAAATCAGTTGAAAAGAAAATACAGAAGAAAAAAGATAGCTTGAGAAAGCCAGATTCATATGAAACAGCAGCTCGCTTTACACTTGAAGTAGAGCCAGTTCACACCAAAAAAGAAGTAGTCAATTTAGAGTTGCCCTATCTTAAAATAGGGGATATCATTTTGACTGATAAAATTAAACTAAAACTTAATGGGCCTAAGAAAATAGCCATCATTGGTAGTAATGGTGTGGGAAAAACAACACTTATTAAGAAAATAATGGATAATACCTCATTACAATATGCTTATATGCCTCAGAATTATGAAGATGTTATTGATGTAAAATTAAATGCAATCGAACTTTTGTGTGATATAAAGATAAAGGAAGAACAGACCAAGGCAATGACGTATCTAGGTTCCTTGAATTTCTCCTATGAAGAGATGCATTTAGCTTTCGAAGAATTATCTGGTGGGCAAAAAGCAAAGGTCTTTTTTGCGGTGATGTCATTGAATAAAACAGAACTTTTAATCCTGGATGAACCTACTCGAAATATTTCAAGTTTATCCATGAATACTCTGATTCAAGAAATAAAGAAATTTAGGGGTGCAATAATTCTTGTTACTCATGATAGGACTTTACTTGAAAGTGGGCTTGATTGTATATATGAGTTAGATTCTTCAGGTTTAGTACCGATTGATATCAATACATATATGGATCGATATCACTATAAGGACACATAAAAATATTACGTAAAAACTCAGTACAGAGAAGAAATGTACTGAGTTTTTTATGATGATATTTATTATTGATAGTACTGTGCTTGTGCATCCCAAAGTTGCTTGTATTTTCCATCATGAGCTATAAGAGTTTCATGACTTCCTTGTTCAATAATTGATCCCTGATCAAAGACGAGAATTTCATCACAGAAGCGGCAAGAGGAAAGACGATGAGAAATAAAAATTGAGGTCTTTTCTTTAGTGATACTGTGAAATTGATTGTATATTTCAAATTCGCTCATAGGATCAAGGGCAGAAGTAGGTTCATCTAAAACATAAATTGGACCCTGTTTGTGAATCGCTCTTGCGATTGCTATTTTTTGTTTTTCCCCTCCTGATAAACTTACACCATTGGTATCATAAGATTTACTTAATATGGTATCCAATCCATAATCAAGACTGTCAAGGCGATTTTTAAAGCCCACTTCTTCAAGACTATCCATGACTTTGCTTGGATCGAAGTGACGGTTTGTTGCGACTGTTTCTCCAAGTTTGAAACTAAATAGAGAGAAATCTTGGAAGACAATATTGAATAGAGAGTAATAATCTTTTGCTAGATACTGTTTGATATTAATATCATTTAGGAGTATTTCACCTTTATTAGGTGAATATAGTCGGGTTAGGAGTTTGATGAAAGTAGTTTTACCACTCCCGTTTTCACCGACTATAGCATATGATTTTCCATGTTTGAAATGGACGTTTATATCATTAAGAATAGGGGATTCACTATTTGAGAAACCAAAACTCATATCTTTGATTGTAAAGTCATAGTTTTGATTTGAATCATCCTTAATTACCAGAGAACCGGTCTCATTTTGGTTAGGTAGATCCATATATTCATAGTGCGATTCAATGGCACTAGTATTTGTAGTTAAGGAACCTATATTAAGTAAAAAGACGGGAAGTGATGTTAATAGCATGTTTAAAGAAGTCATGCTGGATACAAGGTGTCCGGGCCCTAATTGGCCCTCAATAATTTTGAATGTTACAAATAAGATAAGTAGTAATGATCCTATTTGTGCAACAAGGGTTGATAGGATTGTGTTAACTTTTTCTTTGCTGAAGTAGAGATGATACAAACGGAAACCTGATTGAATTGAGTCTTTTAGAATTTTGGTGAATAAGTTTCGTAGCTTATAAATACGAATTTCCTTACCTGTCTCAATGTCATACAATGTATTTATAACATAATTAATCATTAAGTTAAGATTGTAGTTATCCTTTTCAAAAGCCTTCACTTCAGCATTCATCTTTTGTGCATATTTAAATGGTAAATAAAAGGATAGGATTAAGTAAATAATAAAAGCTAAAATAAATAGATTGGAGTCAAGATACGTTCCAGTTTTAGATGTGAAAATTGGTAACAATAGAAGAATACTTACCACAGTTGTAGTGAAACTTTTGATCAGTAAGTGTAGTTGACTGGGGAGGTTCTCTAAGGAATACTGACTCGAAAATCCGCTAACGGTAATTTTTCTTCGGAGGGCTATTACCTGGGGATTTTCAACAAAATTATAATCCATATCAATCATTTTAGTATTCCGTATTAGCTCTAGTTTATAAATGTAGTTACTTCTTAGGTACTGTTCAAAAAATGCGAATAAACCGCTAATGACCAAAACTAAGAACCCTAGAAATAAGGAAAGTAATACAGATTGCAATACAACCTCAAAAGATTTTCTTGCGGCTAAAGCATTGATAATGATTTGACTAAAGATAATAGCAATCATTGGACTGAGTCCTTCGAAAACTCCTTTGATAGCTAAGGTGAAGTAGTAAGACTTTGAGAGATTGAAAGAATCTTTAAGGGCCCGCTTAATGTTCATATTGTAGTTCCTCCTTGTAATAATATGCTTGTGTTTCGAAAAGATCGAAGTATTTACCTTTTTTATCCAATAAATCATGATGACTTCCATCTTCTATGACTTGCCCTTGCTCTATATATATAATGCGGTCACAAAACTGTGTTGAAGCGAGTCGATGTGTAATAAAAAGAGATATCTTATTTTTTGAAAGTTTAAAGTAGTTTTGATAGACTTCACTCTCTGAGATAGGATCTAGTGCTGCAGTTGGTTCGTCCAAAATCAGTATTTTACCATTTTTATATAGGGCTTGTGCTAACTTTAGTTTTTGTAATTGCCCACCAGACAAGTTGACACTTTCAGCATCAAGCGCTTGAACAATAGAGGTTTCGTCTCCCTTTGGAAATTGACTCAGGAAATCCTGAACTCCAGATGTATTAAGCACTTCTTGGTATCGTTCAGCATCAAAATCTTGTTGTTGAATAATCGTGTCTTTAATACTAATGGGCATAGCAAATTGCTCCTGGAACACAACACTGAACTGATCATAATAGTCGTTTAGATTAAAGCTTTGATTATCAATTCCATTAATTAAAATCTTCCCAGTATCAGGTTTGAGTAGGTTGCATATTAATTTGACTAGTGTTGATTTTCCAGCACCATTAAGTCCAACAACAGCGATTTTTTCTTCCGCGTTTATCTTTAGATTAAAGTTCTCAAAAGTACTTTTATTACTACCAGGATATTTAAAACTAACATCAACAAACTCAATAGAGTCAATAGTATCAAAATTAAAGGATTCGCCTTCATGGTTAAAAACATTGGGGTAATTGTAATAATTCATAATAGGTTCAATTTCTTTTGAATCCTGATATAAATCAAAGATAGAACCGATGAAAGTAAAACTACTACTTGCAATTGTGGTAATGGCACCGATGTAGAAAGTAAGTTGTGATAAAGTCATGGTATAGTTCATATAAGACTTTACAAAAATGTAATACCCATAAGCCGTTAAAACAGCTACCAATAGACCGGAAATGACTTGTCCTAACAAAACTACAAAACTACTTTTTTTAAGTAAGGCAGTGGATTCTTGCAATAGGTTTTCAAAAATATCATTAAACCAATGCTTCACACCATAAAGTCGCATATCTTTAGCCACTTTAAAATTGCCAGATTCTTCTAATAAATAATTGATTTTTTTAGAGTAAGTGGCCCTTTCTTCGCGCATAGACTCAATTACTTTTGCTTGATAGATTCGATAGATAAAGGTTAAAGTAATCATTATAAAGATTATGTAGATAAAATTTGTGTCTAAAACGAAAAGTAAGGAGGTCAAAAGAACAATCTGGAGTGCTTGATGAAGGAATGTCACAATATGTGTTATAAAAACGCCATCCAGTGAATTATCACCACTGCTTGCATTCATAACTGAGTTCATCAAGCTTTGATAGTCTGATTGTAGAATGCTTTGGAAATCTGTACTCATGTACTTATCCATATAAATAGCCAAGTTTGTTATACGGTACTTTTGAGAAATAGAAGCAATTTTTGATTTTACCAGTATATCCAAGATAGTGATAAAACTCAGAAGCGCTACGGCTTGAACTATAGACAAAATTAGAACTCTTAGTGTAGGTGGAGCACTGACCAGTGCTACGACGCTTTCAGTTAAGCGTAGTCCCAAAAATACAAGCAGTGTGCTAGTCACAACTTGTATAAGCATATATAAACCTAATAAAGGCTCAGATTTTCGAATAGATTGGAATAAATAATTAATATTTTTAAAGAATTTTTTCATATTTTTCACCTCTTAAACACAGTATAGTCTGTGTCGGATAAAGAACCATAAAATTAAGGTAAGCGGCAATATTTCTTTGGTAAGTGGTAAAATATGCTTAACTTTATGTCAAAAGGTACCAAGATATGACTTTACTCTCATTTTGTAGAGAAGGACTTTAAAAAAAATGTGATTAGAGGTATAATGTTGTTTATGCAAAGAAAAAAGATAAAAGTTCAAAGTAAAAATAAAGTGAGTCGATTCATTCAAAGAAACATCAAAAACAAAACACTTCAAGGTGTTTTGATCCTTGTTTTAGGACTTGGTGTGTATGGATATAATGAAATATACCTCAACAATCTTTCAAGTGCCATTGATACAGATACGAAATACAAAAAGATTTCTTGTGTTGATGGAGATACTTTTAAATTAGATAAAGTCACGATGCGCATGCTAGTGATTGATACACCTGAAAGTGTAAAACCCAATCACCCCATAGAACCTTTTGGTTTAGAAGCCAGTAGTTTTACTTGTGATGCGCTTACTAAGGCAAAAGAAATCCGCATTCAACAAGACAAAGGTAATGAAAAAGACCATTACGGACGGGAGCTTGTCTGGGTTTTTGTAGATGATACCCTATTACAAGAAAGACTTTTGGAAGAGGGTCTGGCTGAAATTAAGTTTGTTCAAGAGCAAAGCATCGACAAGAAGTATTACACTGCATTAAAAAAAGCTCAAAAAAGAGCCCAAGCACAAAAACTTGGTATTTGGAGTCTAGACTAAACACGGTATCTTACTGTGTTTTTTTAAGTAATTAATTATTTCATGTTACAATTGATACTATAGAGGTGTTTAGATGAATCTTAAGAAATCCAAGGAGCTTATGCCCTATTACTTTAATGCGTTTGTCACGCTATGTGCGGTGATAATTTTTTACTTGTTGGTGTCAGATGTCGTTGGTGTCAAGAAACTACTTTTAGGTATAATAAGTATTTTTAAACCCTTTATCGTTGGTTTTGCTTTTGCCTACATCTTAAATATTCCTTATAAAAAGATAAAATCATTTCTAAATATTAAATCCGAAAAATCAAAAGCAATTGTTAGTCTCATTATTACATATCTAAGTTTCGCTACTTTACTGACCGCATTTTTAATGTTGGTAGTGCCAGAACTGATCGTGTCTTTAAGTTCTTTGATTCAAGATTTTCCAAAGATGGCTGCGGAAGTGGTAGAATTTTTGGAAGCTTGGAGTCTAAAACTAGGTATTAGTGAACAAGTGAGTGATACGATTATGAATAATAGTTCTAAAATCATGAAAACAATGTTCACCAGTGTCAGTTCCTTATTACCCAAAGTAACGGACTTGTTGAGTACTTTAATCACCGGATTTACTGATTTCTTTCTTTCCTTTATTATTTCTATCTATATGTTAATTGATAAAGAAAAACTATTAAAAGGTGTTCATAAAGTGAGAATGGCTTTCTTAAAAGAGGGTCATAACGCATTTTTAGATAAACTATCTCTTCGAGCCAATAAAATATTTGGTGGATTTCTTGTAGGGCAGTTACTGGATTCATTTGTGGTTTCAATGTTGAATTTAGTAATGATGTTACTTCTTTCAATTCCATATGCATTTTTGATTGCAGTCATCGTTTTATTCACAAATATCATTCCTTTTTTTGGATCTGCCTTGGGAATGGTTCCCTCTTTTATATTAATTCTTTTTGTGTCACCTCAAAAGGCTATTATATATTTAATAATGGCGCTTATTATCCAACAAATTGATGGAAATTATATTGGACCTAAGATTCTGGGAGAATCGCTAGGAATCTCTCCATTTTGGGTATTATTTGCATTATTAGTATCAGGAAATCTCTTTGGTTTCTTTGGACTTTTACTAGGTGTCCCTACCTTTGCCCTTATTGCATCATTCTTTAAAGACCTATTGAATGAAAAATTAACTGTGAATAGAGACTGACCAAATCTAATGATTTGGTTTTTTTTTATTCTATGAAAAAAAATTAGCTAACAGTGTGAGTTAATTGACAAGTTATTGTTGTTTTAGTACGATAAGTAAGACTAAACTTTATTTGGAGGTGCATAATGGACAGAATGGAACTTGCAAAGCAATTTATTCAGTACTCACATGAATTTCGAAAAAAAACTTTCCAAAAAGAATTTGACGAAATAATGAGAGGAGAAATATTTGTTATTTTTTATGTTCTTTATAAAAAAGATGGTGTATTTGCCAAGCAAATAAAGGATAAGATGGAAGTAAGCTCCGCTCGAGTTGCTGCCATTCTTAATAGCTTAGAAAAGAAAGAGCTCATTCTACGTCAACAGGATTCCAATGATAAGCGTATGATTAAGGTATATCTCACTGAAAAAGGGATTAAATTAGCGAAACAAACGCAAGAAGATGTTTTGAGTCGCGTGTTATCGCTCATTGATTATCTAGGTGATGATGCAGGACACTTAATCCGTATCATGGGAAAACTGTCAGGGCGTTTGGATGAGGAGGTATGTCATGATAAAATTATTAAATAAACTTAAAATGCGGGAGTGGATACTCATTGGTTTGAGTATTGTCTTTGTAGTACTGCAAGTATTCTTGGATTTGAAACTGCCCGATTATATGGCTGAGGTCACACGCCTAGTTCAAACACCAGGAAGTACAGTAATGGATGTCTTTAAAGAAGGCGCTATGATGTTGTCGGTAGTTTTAGGTAGTGTTACTACAAGTATCATTGTAGGATTCTTTGCTGCAAGAGTCGCTTCAAGTTTTGGTGCTAATTTGAGACAATCCATCTTTGAAAAGGTTGAATCTTTCTCAATGGAAGAAATGAGTCAGTTCTCAACATCAAGTTTGATTACTCGAACCACCAATGATGTTTCCCAAGTGCAAATGGTTATTTCTTTGGGCCTGCAAGTTATGTTGAAAGCACCTATTATGGCAGTGTGGGCCGTCATGAAGATTTATGGAAAAGGTGTTGAATGGTCTATGGCAACATTGATTGCTGTAGTCATAATTTTAGTAGTTGTGATCATTTCAATGATGATCGTGATGCCGAAATTTAAGAAAATGCAAGTGTTAACAGATAATATAAATCGTGTTGCTCGGGAGAGTTTAACTGGCTTAAAAGTTATTCGTGCCTACAACGCTGAAGATTATCAAGATGATAAATTTGAAGTAGTCAATGAAGAAATTACAGATACCCAACTCTTTACCAGTCGTGCTATGGCCATGATGATGCCTTTTATCAACTTGGTAATGAGTGGTGTTACTTTGGTCATATACTGGATAGGTGCTGTATTAATAAATGCCGCACTTCCAATGGATAAACTAACACTCTTCTCTGACATGGTAGTTTTCTCATCGTATGCAATGCAGGTTATCATGTCATTTATGATGTTAGTAATGATATTTGTAATATTACCTAGAGCCAGTGTTTCAGCTTCAAGAATTCGTGAAGTCTTAGATCAAGAAGTTCTTATTCAAGGTGGAAATATTACAAAAGGATTACCTGGATTAGAAGGACATGTCGAGTTTAAAAATGTAAGCTTTAAATATCCTGGAGCAAAAGATTATGTCCTAGAAAATATTTCATTCGAAGTAAAAAAAGGTGAGACTGTGGCATTTATAGGGTCCACTGGAAGTGGCAAGAGTACACTAATTAATCTTGTCCCTCGTTTTTTTGATGCTACTTCAGGTGAAGTAATGCTAAATGGTATTAATATTAAAGACTATAGTTTAGAAGCTCTATACAATAAGTTAGGTTATGTTCCTCAAACATCTCAATTGTTTAGTGGAAGTGTTTTATCCAATGTAGCTTATGGGAAATCTGCACAAGCAATCTCAGTAGAGGATGTGAAGAAGGCTGTTGAAATTGCTCAAGGTAAAGACTTTGTAGAAAATATGGAAGAAGCATACGAGTCCAACATTGCTCGTGGTGGACAAAATATTTCAGGCGGTCAAAAACAAAGACTCTCAATAGCTAGGGCTATTGCGCGTAAACCTGAAATATACATCTTTGATGATAGCTTCTCGGCCTTAGATTACAAAACAGACCGTACCCTTCGCTCAGCTTTAAAGAAAGAAACAAAGGGTGTTACCTCAATGATTGTTGCCCAACGTATTGGAACCATTATGGATGCTGATCAAATAATTGTCTTGGACAGTGGCAAGATGGTAGGGAAGGGAACCCATCAAGAACTGCTTCAGAATTGTCGAGTATACCAAGAAATTGCTCGATCACAATTTAGTGAGAAGGAGTTGATAGCATGAGTCGAAGTAGAAAATATGAGAAACCAAAAGACTTTAAAAAGACTTATTGGGAACTTATTCAGTATATAAGGAAATATATTCCGGTTATTATTCTTGTTTTAGTTTTATCATCTGTGGCATCACTTTTACAGGTTATGGGTCCTGACAAATTAAAAGATTTAACCAATGAAATTGCAAAAGGCTTACCTATGATGGTCGAAGGGGTCCCCCTACTTCGAAGTATTGATATGCAAGCTGTCAAAAAGATTGTTTTAATTCTTGCTGGATTTTATGCTACTTCAACACTACTCAATTTTATAAAGAGTTTTGTGATGGCCAGCATTACCCAAAAGATTTCAAAACAAATGCGTACAGAGATTATTCATAAAATAAATAAGCTTCCCATCAAATACTTTGACAAAGTGAGTTATGGTGATGTGTTAAGTCGAGTAACCAATGATGTCGATACCATTGGACAAACCATGAATCAAAGCATTACAAACTTAGTAAATGCTATAACTATGTTCATAGGAACGCTCTTTATGATGTTCTATACTTCATGGATTCTTGCTTTAACTGCAGTTGGGACAACGATATTTGGTTTTATGTTTATGGTACTAATTCTTATGAAGTCACAGCGTTACTTCATCCTTCAACAACAGTCATTAGGTCAACTTAATGGTCATATTGAGGAAAGTTATTCCGGACATAATATCATCAAGAGCTATAATGGCGGTGAGAGTGTAAAAGAAAATTTCAATGCCATCAACCAAAGTCTCAGACAAAGTGCTTGGAAAGCACAGTTCTTATCAGGAATGATGCAACCTATCATGCAATTTATTGGAAACTTTGGCTATGTTGCAGTCTCGATTGTAGGATCTGCCTTAGTGATAAAAGGGGAAATTAGCTTTGGAGTCATTGTTGCCTTTATGACATACATTCGACTCTTTACCCAACCCTTATCGCAAATAGCCCAATCGCTTAATACCTTACAAAGTACAGCTGCAGCAGGAGAAAGAGTTTTCGAATTCTTAAATGAAACTGAAGAAAAAGACGAGTCTCACTTAACAACTACCTTAGATGATGTTAAGGGCGATGTTGTGTTTAATAATATCACTTTTGGTTATGATGAGAACAAACCTGTCATTAAGAATTTTTCTGATACTGTAAAAGCAGGCGAGAAAGTCGCAATTGTAGGTCCTACTGGTGCTGGAAAGACCACTTTAGTCAACTTACTCATGCGTTTTTATGAAGTAGATGAAGGCGCCATTGAAATTGATGGTATTAATACTCAGCTAGTGCCTCGTGGAAATTTACGTTCGAAATTTTCTATGGTCCTTCAAGATACATGGATTTTTGATGGAAGCATTCTTGAAAATATCCGATTTAACCAAGATAATGTTAGTGATGAAGATGTGATAGAAGCATGTAAAACTGCGGGATTGGATCACTATATAAATACATTACCTTTAGGATATCATACAAAATTGAGTGAACAAGAAGGATTATCAGATGGACAACGACAACTCATTACGATTGCTAGGGCCATTATTCAGGATGCCCCCATTCTAATTCTAGATGAAGCTACTTCATCAGTGGATACTCGAACAGAACGCATTATTCAAGAGGCTATGGATCAATTAACTCAAGGACGCACTTCCTTTGTGATTGCGCACCGTTTATCTACCATTGTGAATGCAGATAAGATTTTAGTCATGAATCATGGTGAAATAGTAGAAAAAGGAAACCATAAGACACTTCTTGAAAAAGGTGGTTTCTATGCAGAACTTTATAATTCACAATTTGAAATGAACTAAATAATGAGTGAACTCTATTGAACAGGGTTCACTTTTTTAATGAAATAATTGATGTAATAAGCATTATGTGGTAATCTAGTATTATAAACTAGATAGAGGTGTTATCATGAATGAAAAGATTGCAATTGTTGTAGATTCTGGAAGTGATGTGAATCAAGAACTAAGAGATAAATATCATATATTAAGCTTACCCTTGCGAATTATGATCGATGACAAGGAGTATACCGATGGAGTCGACATTACCCGAGAAGAACTCTTTGCTCAAATAGATAATGCTCAAGTCAGTACCAGTCTCCCTTCAGGTGAAGATATTATCAAGACCTTTGAGACATTGAAGGAAGAAGGGGTAAGTCACGTAATTGTAGTAGCGATATCCTCAGGCTTAAGTGGTACCTATAATGTCATATCCAACTTAACTCAAGAAATTGAAGGCTTAGAATTCTTCGTATTAGATACAAAGAATATATCTTTAGCAAGTGGATATCTTGCGATTGAAGCAGCAAAGCTAAGAGATAAGGGCTTGGGTTTCAATGATATTGTTAATAAACTACAAGAAAATCTACAACACTCCAAAGTATTTTTTACAGTTGGAACCTTAGATTATTTAATACGAGGCGGTCGAATTGGTCTTGTTTCAGGAACAGTAGCCAATGTACTCAATATTAAACCAGTCATCTCTTGTAATGAAGATGGTATCTATCATACAGTAGCCAAAGTTAGAGGCTATAAACGCGTGATCCACAAAATGATTGATACTGCTTATAACTTCGTTAAGGATTCAAATGACTATACCGTCACCATACTGAATGCCAATACACAAGAAAACTTAGATGAGATTATCAAATACACACAATCCATCTTCACAAATGCCAAGGAAATTGCAGTATCCAACATTACCCCTGCACTTGCAATTCATACTGGCCCAGAAGCTTTAGGAATTGCTGTATATAAAAACTAATGAGATTTATGCATCAACTCTATGAGATATAATCATAGTACTTGGTGCATTTTTTCATGTTTGGATTTCTATCCAAACTAATCTTAAAAAGAAGATAATACACTAAATTGAATGAATTAGCCTTTAGACACTGGGTTTGTGTATAAATACCAGTAAATGATATAAATACAAATAATGGCAAAGGAAACGCTTCCATCGTAAAATATTGAAATAAAATATCTCTTTGTTATTATGGATTTACATAAAGGAGGAATGAATATGAAAGAAAATATTCAAAAGTTTGGTAAGTCCCTACTCATGCCAATATCCACAATTGCAGCCGCTGGAATCTTTATGGGTTTAGCAGCAGCACTACAAAATACCGCTATTGTGGGTGAAGCTTTTGTTCAATTAGAAGGACTTCAATTATTTATTGGATTTATCCGTAAGGCAGCAGGGCTAGTATTTGGAAACTTGCCAGTGTTCTTTGCTATATCTATCTCAGTAGGTTTAGCCAAGGGTGAAAAAGGAACTGCAGCATTCTCAGCATTGCTTGGGTTTCTAGTGTTTCACTTTACGATTAACTATATATTAACTACTCAAGGTATTACCCCAGATACTGTATCAATTGGTGCATTAATGGAAGGGGGAATGGATGAAATTGCAGCAAGTATTGAAAATGCTCGATTTGAAACTGTTTTAGGTTACTTTACTTACCGGATGAATGTTTTTGGTGGAGTTATTGTTGGTTTGATTGTAGCATGGCTTCATAACAAATTTTACAAGATATCACTTCCAAGTGCTGTGAACTTTTTTGGAGGTAAACGTTTTGTCCCTCTCGCAACACTTGTCGTAGTCCCACTGAGTGCAGTTGCATCCTTCTTTGTTTGGCCCATGGTTGATAATGTAATCTCAATGGTTGGGATGAGCATCTCAAAAACTGGAGTTTTTGGTCCCTTTATTTACGGTACTATGAATCGTATATTAATCCCAACGGGTCTTCACCATATTCTCAATCAATTAGTTCGATTTACTCCAATTGGGGGAAGTGCTGTAATTGATGGTCAAACAGTCTTTGGTGCACTTAATATCTTTAATGCAGCTATTGGTGCGGTAGGTCCTGTAAGCAATGATGTCTTTGTAACAGGTGCAAAGTATATTGGACAAGGACACTCATTAATTGCAATCTTCGGATTACCTGCAGCAGCATTAGCAATGATTCGTACTGCGAAACCAAGCGCAAGAAAAGGTGTTAAAGCTATGTTTATTGCTGGGATCTCTGCATCCTTCCTTACAGGGATTACAGAACCCATTGAGTTTGCGTTTATGTTTATTTCCCCAATCTTATTTGGTTTCCATGCTGTAATGTCAGGCTTAGGTTATATGGTATTAGCTATTCTACAAACAAGTGTAGGTGGTGTTCAAGCAGGGATTATTGACTTTACAATCTTTGGAGTGCTACGTGGGGCACAGAGTCAATGGTATTTAGTTGCTTTAGTAGGTGTAGCCTTCGCAGCAGCATATTACTTTGGCTTCAAATACTTAATTGAACGATTCAACATTTTAACACCTGGACGTGCAGATGAAGAGTTTGAAGGGGATGAAAATGAAAAAATCGATCGGAAAATAACTGCCAGTTCACAAGAAATTATAGAAGCTCTAGGTGGAAGAGCTAACATTGTATCTGTTACAAACTGTATGACTCGATTACGAGTGGAAGTAAAAGATATGAATAGCGTCAATGATAAAAAATTAAAGAAAACAGGTGCAGCAGGTGTCTTTAAACCTACAAGTACCAATGTCCATGTTGTCTACGGATTACAAGTAGATCAAATAGCTACAGACGTAAATAGTGCACTGTAAAATAGAGTAAAGAAGAGGTAAAAGTCATGAGCAAACAAAGGATAACAATTGCAGGTGGAGGTAGTACTTACACCCCTGGTATTGTACAAGCTATATTAAACAAAAAAGATGAGTTCGCATTGAAGTCCCTATGTCTTTATGATATCAGTCAAGAAAGACTTGAAAACATGAAAGAAATTCTTTCTTGGATGTTCACCAAACAAAAGATTGACAATATTGAGTTTAAAATCACAACTGATCCCAAAGAAGCATTCACGGATGTAGATTTTGTTTTTACTCAAATTAGAGTGGGAGGGCTCAGTATGCGTGAGCAAGATGAAAAAGCTCCACTAAAGTACAATCTGGTAGGCCAAGAGACTTGTGGCGTGGGTGGATTTGCTTATGGTTTAAGAACGATAGGCCCCATTTTAGAGTTAGTAGGTCATGTTATTAAGTATTCCCCTAATGCTTGGATTTTGAATTATACTAACCCAGAAACAATTGTCGCTGAAGCGATACGACGCGTCTATCCCAATGCAAAAATGGTCAATGCCTGTGACATGACTATTTCCATTGAAACAACACTCAGTCAAAACTACGGTTATGATCGTAAAAACTGGATACAAGAATATTATGGTCTCAATCACTTTGGGTGGTATCAATCAATATATGATAAATCCCTAAAAAGAGAGATTTTACCCGAGTTGCTTGAAAAATTGAAAACTCAGGATTTAAAGGAGCCCAAACATCACCAAGGCGATCAATTTTGGCGTGATGCTTATGGTATGATGAATGTCATAACGAGAAATTTCCCTGAACATATTCCAAACAACTATTTGGCATACTATCTCTATCCCGATGTGGTTGCGAAAAAAACTGACAGGGATTATACTAGAGCCAACTCCGTGATGGATGGACGTGAGAAAGAAATTAAAGAAACTGCAAAACGTATTAAAGAAACTGGACAAAACGGAGATTTAGACCATGATTTTGGCGCACATGGAGAGTATATTGTTGATATTGCATCTTCGATATTAAATGATTCCAAGCGACGCTATATGTTAATTGTACCTAATGCAGGTGCCATTGCAAACTTACGATCTGATGCTGTTGTTGAAGTTCCTTGCTATGTTGGAGCAACAGGTGTTGAATCCATATCGATTAAAAATGATATTCCTGATTTCCATAAAGGACTGATGGAAGCACAAGTAGCATCTGAAAAACTCTTAGTAGATGCATATTTTGAAAACTCATACCATAAAGCACTTCAAGCTTTTACGCTTAATCAATCAGTTCCTTCTGCTTATGTAGCGAAAAAAATCTTGGATGACTTTATTGAAATAAACAAGGATTATTGGCCAGAATTGAAATAGGTGATATTATGAAACTCATTATTAATGCTGATGACTTCGGATTTTGTAGAAGTATCAATTATGGAATTGTCGATGCTCACTCGATGGGAATCTTAAGTTCCACAACGCTCATGGTAACCATGCCTGGTGCAGCGCATGCTGCTGAATTAATGCAAGAGTATCCCAATCTTGGTGTGGGTCTACATCTTAACTTTGCTTTAGGAAAACCCCTAACTTCAGGCAAGTCACTTGTTGATCAAAGTGGAAATATGATGAAACCCAGTCAATTAAGTTCAAATTATCAATATAACTATGATGATGTTTATGCAGAGATAAATGCACAGTATGAAGCTTTTGTAAGACTAACCGCACAAAAGCCCACACACATGGATACTCATTTATTTACATCAGAAAAAATAGATGTCATTAAAAAAGCATGTATTGCTTTTGCAACAGAAAAGAATATTCCAATGCGTGCAGAGCAAATCAATAATTATCCTAGAGTCAAATTTGAATCCCACCATAACTATGGTGTCCCTGCAAAACTGGATTATATTTACGATTATTTAGATGAAATCTTAAATGCTCCTTATGTTGAACTCATGGTGCATCCAGGATATGTAGAAGATTACTTACTCAAGATATCTTCTTATGCGATTCAAAGAACAGAGGAAGTAGCTTTTCTAATCGATAGTAAAAATCGTGATTTACTGAAGCAAAAAGGTGTAGAGATTATTTCATACGCACAACTTTCTAAAAAGTAATGGTCTGAGACGATAAGAAAATCTTGTCGTCTTTTCGCTTATTTTGCTATACTAAATATATAAAGGCTGTGATTGTATGAATTATCATAAAAGAATATCAGAAAATATTGCTAAATTTAATGAAACAGATAAAAGAATTTATGAGAAAATTACGGAATTATTTGATGACTTTCATGATTTAGTCATTGCAGAAATTGCCCAAGAGCTTTACGTTTCGCCCAATGCCATCATTCGATTCGCAAAAAAATTGGGTTATACTGGATTTTCCGAAATGAAATATTCAATTATTCAAGAAGTAGCGTCCAAAAAAGCAATAGATGCACCTAAAAATAATAGTACTCTAGACAATGTTGAAAGAATAATTCGAGCTACAGAAATAACCTTGAATGTGAACTCTGAAGCTTTCTTAAAAAAAGCAACGGAAGCATTAATCAAGCACAAGAAAATTGTTTTCTTCTCTTTAGGAATTACTCAAAACTATGTCAAATCGTTTATTCAACAGATCCAAGTTTTTAATAAACTATGTATAATGAATACCGATCGAGACAATGCAGTATCGCTTGCCAAAAATATAGATGATGATTTCCTAGTGTTTTTTGTGAGCGCATTTGGGAAGAACGATGTTCTTATTGAATGTGCAAGTATTCTAAAGCAAAAAGAAGTTCCCATCATCGTCTTGACGGGACTCAATCAAAACCACCTTCAAGAGTTTGCTGATATTTCTTTGTATGGCTATGCTCAAGAATTTTACATAGATTCTATTGATATGAGTTCCCGACATTTTCTAGGTTTAACCTTAGAAATGTTACTGAAAATGATGGTAGATTATTATGAGATTGAAAATGAATGGAAAAAACTATGAATCAAAATATATTAATTGCCAGTGACTCCTTTAAAGGATCACTGAGTTCTCAAGAAATTGGCGATGTATTTCAACACTTCTTTAATAATGTCCATGTAATACCGCTAGCAGATGGTGGTGAGGGAAGTTTAGATGCCCTAAAAATTAGCAATGCTAATCTTAAAAAGCATTACTTTGAGGGCATGAATACCTATGGTGAAGTCATGAAGCAACACTATTTCATAGATGAACAAACAGCTTATATAGAAACAGCCTCAATTTGTGGGATTGATGATCGACAAGATATCCTAAGATCAACCAGTCAAGGCATTGGCTTAGCACTTAGCGATGCCTTTGCTCAAGGAATCAAGCAGATCTATGTTTTTCTTGGAGGTACGGGATCAAATGATGCAGGTATGGGGCTTATGGCGGCTTTGGGCTATCAATTCTTAGACAGTAATGGTGAGCTTTTAGCAGCAATTACTGAGAATTTAAATCATGTTGATAGCATCATTTCTCCTAGTAATGGGGTCGACTTCTTCAAGATATACTTAATTAGTGATGTGGTAAATGAACTGACAGGACCCATGGGCACAAGCTATGTATTTGGTCCTCAAAAAGGTGCAAAGGCATCAAACATTGAAGAGATTGAGAAAGGTGTTTCTAATTTTGCAAATGTTGTGTCTAAGCATTTCAACAGGGATTATCGTTCAAGTCAATCTTCAGGAGCAGCTGGAGGAATCCCTTTTGCGATTATGAATTGCTTTAACTATGAAGTGTTTTCTGGAATTGATTTCATTTCTAAAAAAATGGGCTTAGAAGCAGCCATTAAAAAATCTGATATTGTGATTAGTGGTGAAGGGCGTATAGATCAGCAAAGTTTCTTTGGGAAAACGATTCAACATGTGATTGCACTATGTCAAAAGTATGAAAAACCATATGTTTTGATTTGTGGAAAAAATGAGATGAATCATTATTATGATCCGCTTTGTATTGGAATTTTTGAAATGATGGATGTCGCATTAAGCTTTGAAGAATCAATGACTCAAGGAAAGACAGTTCTGTCTCGTTTAATAAAACTGCAAGTTGAAGAAAAAATAAGACAAAAGGCGCAATAATGCGCCTTTAATTTATTCAAAATCACAGCTTTCGCCAGATCCTAAGACTTTAGATGGTTCATTGGTTGTACATCCTGTTAACATGAGTACCAGGAGCATACTTATCATTAAGCGTTTCATATCCACCTCATTTCTTTATTAAGCTATTGTACCAAATAATATAAGGGAGTTAATGAAATTTTAATGAAGCCTATTTTAGGGTAATAGCTTTCCAGTTGATTTATACAAGGTATACCACTCTTGGCGGCTTAAGTAAATATCCTGAGCCTTCGCAACTTCAATAATTCGAGAAGGGGTCATACTGCCTGAAACTACTTGAATATTGGCAGGATGTCTTAAAATCCAAGCTGCTGCGATGGTTGTTTTGGATACTTCATATTTTTGGGCAACAGTTTCTAAGGCATTATTTACTACCTCATAATCTGGATTATCAATGAAGGGTCCTGCAATAAATCCATGTTGGAAGGGACTCCATGCTTGTAATTTAATATTATGAATCATACTGTACTCTAAAATCCCACCAGCACGAACATGTGCTTCTTTTGCATTAAGGTTCACATTAATCCCCTCATCCACAAGAACACTATGCAATAATCCAAATTGTACCTGGTTATAAGCAATCGGGAAATTGAGGTAATGATTAAGCAGTTCAATTTGGTAGTTGTTGAAATTTGATACTCCAAAGGATTTTACTTTACCCTCACGATGAAGCAGATCAAATGCTTTAGCGATTTCCTGTGGTTCCATTAAGGCATCAGGACGATGTAAAAGTAGGACATCTAAGTAATCTGTATCCAAGCGCTCTAGTATTTTGTCAACAGATTCTATAATATGCTCATAGCTGAGATCATAAATGCCCAGTTCTGGTCGAATAGAAACTTTAGACTGTAAAATGATATCCTCACGTTTCACTCCAAGATCAGAAATTGCCTTTGCGAAAACACGTTCACTTTCCCCGCGGCCATAAATATCCGCATGATCAAAGACATGAATCCCTGCATCAAGGGCAGTTTGGATGATAACTTTAGCTTCTTCATGAGACTTTGAAGCCAAACGCATGCAGCCTAGAATAATTTTATTTTGGTTCATTGTGCAAACCTCCTGTACCTATTATAACCTTAAGTGCCTAAACTTGATAGGGTTTTAAAGAAAGCTCTTTCTCAAATATTAAGAACATGTTACACTTACACTAGGTGATATTATGGGATATAAAATTAGTGGGGTTAGTATTGAAAAAATACAGCAAGTACAATATGAAATGTTGGTGGAACTTGATCGCATTTGTCGTAAACACCAGATTGTCTATCAGTTATTTTCAGGGACCTTACTAGGTGCTGTACGACATCAAGGTTTCATTCCATGGGATGATGATCTTGATGTTTGTATGTTACGAGAAGATTACAATCGCTTTATTGAGGTTTGTGAAACAGAACTAAGCGATGCTTACTTTTTTCAAAGACCCGAAACAGATCCATACTATTTATTACAGTTTGGAAAGCTTAGAAAAAATAATTCCAGTTTTGTGGAAAACACATTTTCTAAAGAGCCATCGCATCATGGGGTATATATAGATATCTTTCCTTTTGATAGTGTTGAGATTGAAAGTGCTAAAGGGAAATTTCAGATACTGTCATTCTTTATCTTAAATCGCATGAACTTAGTTCGATCAAAAGCCATTGCGGATTTAAATCCTAATCCCCTGAAGCGTTTTATTAGAAATTCAGTGCGAGTTACTATGTATTTATTTCCCAGGAAATTGATGAACTTTCTATTAATGAAATTAACCCGTTTATTTGAAGGTGAAGAGGTTAGTGATCTTTGCAGTGGTGAAGGAAAAGAAACTATGCTTGGCTATTTAACAACAAAAAAAGCCTTTTATGATGTGATTGAAATTCCATTTGAATCGGGAAATTTTTATGCACCACGTGAGTATGATGCAGTATTAAAGCAAATATTTGGGGACTATATGACACCACCACCCTTAGAAGAACAAGTACCACATCATAATATTATTGACATAAAACTCTAAGATGAAACTTTTGTTTCATTGATTTTCAGAAAAATTTGCACAAAATGCTTGACAAGTGTTTTGAATATGGTTATAGTGGTTCCATACTTCTTAGATCAAGAGAGTAAATAAGTTGGAAGTTCCAGCGAGTCAACACAGAGTGGAAGGTTGACAATGAAAGACTTATTGAAACGCACTTGGGAGAATTCAATCGGAACTGAGTATGATTGAACGGGTAGCTCCGTTATAAGTTAAAGGGGTAAGATGAAAATCTTGCAACTAGAGTGGTACCGCGATTGTATGAACAGTCGTCTCTGGAGATTTCTGGAGGCGCTTTTTTTGTCTCCAGCGTTAGATGAAAAGGAGAACAGAAAATGAAAAAAATTCTAACACTTGGATTATTACTTATCATGATGTTTAGCTTAACAGCATGTAAATCAGACGGAGATGATGTTTCCTCAATTGAGGCCATCAAAGCAAAAGGAGAACTCGTACTTTTAACAGAATCCGGTTTTCCACCCTTTGAATATGCTGATGAAGGAGCCGGTTCAGTAGATGGCGTTAATGGCGTAGATATTGAATTTGGTAAATTACTAGCCGAAAAATTAGGAGTTACACTTAAAGTAGTAGACATGAATTTTGATTCCCTTACCTTAGCTTTATCTGAAAATAAGGGAGATTTAATTGCAGCAGGTATGACAAATAATCCAGAGCGTGCAGAAGTGGTTGACTTCTCAAGTTCTTATTACGATAATGGTTTGTTTGTATTAGTTGCGAAAGATTCCAAGATTCAATCACTAGATGATTTAAAAGGCAAAAAGGTTTCAGTCCAACAAGGAACCACCGGAGATATCGCTGCGCAAAAAGTAGAGGGTGCCGAAGTACTTCAGTTCAAGAGTATGATTGAAGCCGGTGAAGCTGTTAATAGTTATAAATCAGATGCTTCCATTATGGATATCTTAACGGCACAAATTCTAGTGGCTACTAAAGACAACTTAAAAATTCTAGATTTCCCTGTTGAAAGTGAAAAAACAGCACTTGCGGTTGCTAAAGGGAATTCAGGACTTCTTGAACTTGTGAATGAAGTCATTCAAGAAGTTAAGGATAGTGGTCAACTTCAAAAATGGTTTGATGTACACTATGAAGCTTTAATTAATGAACAAAATTAGAAAAAAGGTGTTTGAATGAACTTAAGTTTAGAAGGATTTTATCGATCATTCTTTCAGGATTCACAATGGATAAATTATTTGAAGGGTCTACAAATGACCCTTCTCATTTCATTAATCGCAACAGTGATTGGTGTGGTTATTGGTCTTGTGATTGCATCGATAAAATATAAATATACTGAGAATGAAAAAGAGTCAGGATCATCCCTTATTTTAAAGGTTTTGAATGCTCTTGCGCATCTCTATACAACGGTCATTAGAGGAACTCCAGTATTGTTGCAACTCTATATTTTTTATGGACTAGCAGTAAAAGGGGGTCTAGAAGCAGCCATCCTAGGGTTTGGTATTAACTCTGGTGCTTATGTCTCTGAAATTTTTAGAGCCGGTCTTCAATCCGTTGATTCAGGACAAGCAGAAGCAGGGCGTTCTTTAGGTTTAAGTGCCAATACAACGCTATTTAAAGTGGTGATTCCACAAGCTTTTAAGAACATCGTGCCTTCCTTATTTAATGAGTTTATCTCATTGATTAAAGAAACCTCTGTTGCTGGGGCTGTTGCAGTTGTTGAACTTACTAAAATTGCAGAGCGAGCCAAAAGCAGAACCTTTAGAAATGAACCTCTATTTATCGCCGCATTCTTTTATCTTGCGGTCGTCATAACTTTAACACAGGTACAAAAAGTACTGGAAAGGAGACTGGCTAAGAGTGATAGAAATTAAAGAACTCCACAAATATTTTGGAGAAAATCATGTTTTACAAGGCGTAAACGGTAGCATTAAAGATGGTGAAATGGTAGCGATTGTAGGGCCTTCTGGTAGTGGTAAAAGTACCTTGCTTAGAACTTTAAACTTACTAGAACAACCCAGCTCTGGTGAAATTATTTTTGATGGGGTAGATGTGGTTGGTTTTAAAAATCCCCCTTCTAAACTGATGCAAAAAATAAACAAGAAAACCTTTAAACAAGACATCAATAAACACCGTGAAAAGGTGGGGATGGTCTTTCAACATTTCAACTTATTTAATCATAAAACTATTTTGGAAAATATTACTTTAGCGCCCATTGACTTGAAAATCATGAGCGAAAAAGAAGCGATAGAAAAAGCTGAGACTTTACTCAAAAGAATTGGTTTACTTGATAAGAAAGATGCTTATCCTTCGACTTTGTCAGGTGGACAAAAACAAAGAGTGGCGATTGTGCGTGCTTTATGCATGAATCCAAAGGTTATGTTATTTGATGAACCGACCTCAGCATTAGATCCAGAAATGGTTGGGGAAGTTTTAGATTTAATTAAAGATCTTTCAAAAGAAAAAATAACCATGGTAATTGTTACCCATGAAATGAATTTTGCGAAAGAAGTTGCAGATACTGTTTGGTTTATGGACGAGGGTGTCATCGTTGAAAAAGGAACACCAGAAGCTGTATTTGATCACCCAAAGGATTCCAGACTACAAGATTTCCTATCAAAAGTACTTTAAAAGCTCTAAGGAGCTTTTTATTTTGCAATCATAAGGAATGATTGTGTTATTATTAACTTAAGATATGAGAGGTATTAATATGAACCGAAAACAATACATGCTTTTTTTTATAAGTTTCTTTACGATTGAGCTTATTTTTAGACTTCAAGCTCATACTTTAGCAGTGAATGCTCTTTTACTTCGTTCTTTTATTTTTTCGCTTTTCATGGCAGCTGTATTTACTGTTATTAACAGCTTGTCCCAGTCCAAATATATATCAATATTCACTGTCTTGATGATGTTTATCTACAGTTTTTATGCACTGTTTCAAATTGGAATGTTTGGCTACTATGAGTCCTTTTTTTCCTCACGCTTTCTCAACAAAGAAATCCCTCAGGTTCAATCGTATGCCATGGATTTCATTAAGTTTCTTAGAATTGAGCACTTCAGTTATGTACTATTATTTATCCTTTTTACATACTTTTACTTAAACAATAGAAAAAAGTCTTATCATAATCAAAAAGCTTACAGTGTAAGAAAATCTTTAGCGACGGGTCTATTATTTTTTGTAATGTATGTTGCCCTTTTATTTTATGATCCAGTGAGTTATATCGAAAGCTCCGTAGCCCTTTTTAAAAACCCTTATTACACAGAAAATGCCATCAATCAATTGGGCTTAATCGCTTTTATGCAAAGTGACTTACAGTATATTTTCTTTCCTTCTCGTGCAATTCAGAAATTAGAAATTGATAAGCCCGTTGAAAAACCAGTAGAAAAACCAACTGAAGATCCTACCCTTCGTAAGATAGATGATACACAGTGGTATAAAATAATGACTGAAGAAAGCAATGCTGCATATAAAACACTGGATCAGTATTATCTGAGTCAACCCGTCAGTAAGAAAAATGAGATGACAGGTATTTTTAAAGATAAAAACTTGGTGTATTTTTTAGTAGAAGCATTGGACAAGTTGGCAATTCATCCCCAATTGACTCCTACTTTATATCAATTGAAGATGGAAGGATTGTATTTCAATAACTTTCATTCACCTCAGTTTAACTGTGCTACTGCAGAAAGTGAATTAATATCACAAGTATCCATGTATCCAGTCATTGGAACTTGTACCATGGCTTCATATTATGAAAGTGCTCAACCTCAAAGCTTATATAATCTCTTTGCAGCAAAGGGATATATCACAAGTGCTTTTCATAACTGGAATGATCAGTTTTATCCACGTACAGAGATTTTACCTGTATTAGGTGCGCATAGTTATAAAGATGTGAGTGATACAATACCAAGACTTATTAGTGGATGGCAAAGTGATCTGACGATGATGCATACTGTGGTTCAAGATTTAAATTCTTTAAATCAGCCCTTTATGTCGCATGTTTTAACATCCTCCACACATTTTCCTTATGACAAAGCATCTGCATTGGGCGATCGTTATCAAAGCAAGATACGTGCTGTTATTCCTAATGTGAGTGAAGAAGTATCCCGTTACTTATCCAAGGCAATGGAGCTGGATTTGGCGATACGATATCTGATGGATAATTTAGAGGATATGGATAATACAGTACTGATTCTTTATAGTGATCATACACCCTTTAGAATTTCTGTAAAGGATGTTTATCGATTTAGAAGTGATGATAATCCCGGTCGATTTAAAGATAGTACTCCCATGATCATCTATACACCAGGTATCACTCAAAAAAATATTACGACAGTGTCTAGTACAATGGATTTAGCGCCTACCATTGCGAATTTATTTGACTTAGATTATGATCCACGTCTCTTTATGGGGACTGATATTTTCTCAGATACACTGCCTTTGGTAATCTTTCAATCGGGATCTTGGGTTGATGATGTGGGTGAGTTTAGTGCTTCAAAAGGCGTGTTTACACCGTATGATAGTAACAAGCTTTATACTGATCAAGAATTAGAAAGCAGATTACGTGAGGCTAAAACTAAATTATCTGTTTCTTCGCAAACGTATTTGAATGACTACTTCAAAGCACGGAGCTTTCTAAAACCATAAAAAAAGCCATTATAATAATGGCTAGATACGATAACTTTGTGAACGCTTTTTAATTTTGTGTAGTCTATAGAGATGACGCGTAATAAAAAATACTAATGTTAAGATTAAAATTATAAAAAATGCTGGATAGATGATGCCGTTACTAATTGCATCTTGCGCAAGAATGTCTTGTTCGAAGATTAAATCATCACCATGATATATTTGATGGACGCCAAGTTTTGCACCCTTTTCTAAGGGTGCTTTGTTGTTGTCTTCTAAAACAAAGTTATGTCGAATATTTTCTGGATTAAAGGCCTGAGTTGCCAGGACATCTATGTCTTGGTCGTATTGGTAAACATAGTGACTGAAACGTCTTTTAATATCGATTTTCTTTTCAAGAGAGTTGGCTTGATAAATTTCTTTTGCATAAAAGGTTTCGTATAAATAGTCGTATACTTTGACGGCATCATCAAAGGCACCATTTTGTCGGGTCCAATCATCCCCTGTAGCATTAGTAGAGATAAAGATATACTCAATATCATTGTATTGACTGACACTGGCTAAGGAGTATTGTGCGATGGTGGTGAAACCCGATTTAGCGCCCATTATCTTATCATTTTGAATATGATCTCTTTGTTTTAATATATAGTTTTGAATGGTAACATACGGATTACCACTGTAAGTATGTTCAACATGAGTAAAAATATCAACGAAGTCGGGGTTTTGTAAGGCATATTTGAGTAATGTCAGTAGATCTTCAAGGGTAGTATATTGCCCATTTTGATCCAATCCAGAAGTATTCTTGATTTGTGTATGTTCCATACCAATAGCTTGTGCTTTAAGATTCATTTCTTTGACCAATCCATCAACTGAACCCGTTAATTGAAGGGACATCAGTGCAGTAGCATCGGCACCAGAGGGCATCATGATTCCATACAGGATTTCTTTAATGCTAATCTTTTGGTTTGGAACGAGATATGCCATCGAAGCAATGGGATTTATCGACTCAAAGATTTGAGGATCTACTGTAGTCATGGTATCCAAACTCTCATCACCCAGTAAGTCTAAAGCTGTGATTGTAGTTAAGACTTTATTGATGGATGCTGCTGATATTCGTTCAGTATGGTTTTCATAAGCCAGTAAACTGTCTGAATCTACAGAGTAAAGGATATAATTTTGACTGGATAAGTTTAAGTTTGCGATTTCTTGATTGATATCGGTAGTATTGGGAAAAACGAAAATGGTAGTGAGTATTAAGCTAAGAAAAATTTTCATAGAAGCCTCCTTTACATCTATTGTTTATTATATCACTAAACATTTGAAGTACAATGTGTAAGCAAAAAAAAGCACAGGTCAATTGGGGGGGGAAAGGAGACCTGTGCTCTAGGGAAAGATAAATCTAAGCCCTGAATACATATTATGTTGTATTCATCCTAATGGATATGTATATACTATACTATTTCACTAATTATGTCTAATAGTTTGCATGAGGATGCATAAAGTTAACGATACTGACGAGCCACACGATTGGATAAAAGCGTCGTGAGAGTAACCCCTTCATCATCCATTAATTGTGCACTTTCATTGGATGAAAGGTAGTGTCCACTTTCGCTTTCACCAAAAAGAGTCACAATATCATTGACCTTTACATCTAAGTTTGTAATATCAATATAGCTTTGATCCATTGCGATAGAGAGCACCGTTGTTTTTTTATCATTTACTAAAATTGGAGCTTTCAATAGGGGGTAATCTAAGGATAAACCATCGCCATATCCAATATTAATAATACCCACTACTGTATCCTTTTCTAAAACAGTTGATGCGCCATAACCTACTGTATCGCCTTTTTTGAGTTGACGTGTTGCGATAATCTGAGCATGCCACGTTCCAACATCTTTAAATCGCTTTGATTCTTCAAGGTTCGGATTATCCATATATAAGGCTCTTCCAATACGAACTGCATCATAATGAGCTTCCTTAAACCATTCATAAGCACCGCTATCACAAATATGTTTAAAGCCATAGGGGATCTTGGCTAACTCTAATTTCTCAATCGCTTTAAGGTAACGCTTGTTTTGTAGTTTAGAAAGTTCTGAGTCGACCTTTGCACCTTCGATAAAATGTGAATAAGTAGATACAATTTGGAAATGAGGATTGTTCTTGAGTTTATTTATCGCTAAATCCAGTTCTTTCTCAGGCCAAAAACCTAAACGGTTGAGACCGGTATTGATTTTTAAGTGTACAGGATAGTCCATGATATTGTCTTTTTTTAAAAATGACTCAAGGGCTTCCAAGGAGTGCATATCATGAATCAGAGGTTCAAGTTTGTATCGAATGACCGTTGGAATTTGATCATCAGTGATGCCACAGAAGAGAATGATTCTCTTTGTGATTTTAGCTTCCAATAAGCGTATCGCCTCTGAAACTTGGGCTACCCCAATAAATTCAATGTTTCTTTCTTCTTCAATAATCTTGGCAATTTCAATCAGGCCATGCCCATAAGCATCCGCCTTTAAAACAGGGATAAAGGGTGTATCATGTAATATATTCTTTATGTTTGATTTTATTTGTGTGGTATTAATGGAAAATGTTGAGTTTGCTTTCATAATTTCCACCTTTCTATGTATTTACACTGTATATAGATTATAATAGACTTATGAACTAATTCAAAGGAGTTACCATGTTAAAGATAGAAAAATTTACTCAAGATCATATTCCCACTTATTATCAGTGGCGAAATGATGATAGTGTTGCGATATTTGATCAAACTGAATTTTTAAGACCCCGTAGCTTTGAAGAAATTGAAGCATGGGCTCAGAAAATGGTAGATGGCTACACTTTTTTAGTGTCTGTTGATGATAAACCAATAGGGACCATTGCCTTAATGAATGTGGATACTAGAAATAGACATGCAGAGCTGGCTATTGTGATAGGGGATAAGAATTATTGGTCCTTAGGTTATGGTACAAAGATGCTTCGTCAGTTGATTGATTATGCTTTTGAAGGATTGAATCTAAGACGCGTTTACTTACGTGTATTTAGTTTTAATAAGCGTGCTATTGGCTTATATGAAAAATTCGGCTTTATTCATGAAGGAACAATGCGTGAAATGTTATATCGGGATGGTCAATACCATGATGTATTAATCTTCGGTTTGCAGCGCTCAAGTTATTTGAAATCCCATGATTGAATGTGCTAAAATGATGCTTAGAAAAAGAGGTAAACTATGAAACCAATTCGTTTTTATCTGGCAATGCTTGTTTCAAGATTGTCTTATTATGTTATGAGATTGTTAGGGCGAACAGCCAGTCATACACCCGGAGCAATTGCACTTGCGATTTGTCCCCAGGTATTAAAATACTTAGATGTACCAGAAACCTTTGTTGCGATTACTGGAACCAATGGTAAAACCACAACTACTAATTTAGTAGTGGACTACCTAGAGGCTAAAGGAGTTAATTTAATTTCAAATACTGCAGGGAGTAATATTGAAGGTGGGATTATCACCGCTTTATTACGATCAACAACCTTTACTGGAAAATCTACTAAAGATGTCGCCATATTTGAAGTGGACGAAAAAATTACACCCTATATTTTCCCATATATTGAACCTGATATCTTACTTGTTACCAACTTATATCGTGATTCCTATAAGCGTAATGCTCATGTAGGATATATTGTTGATATTTTGAATCAATCAATTCCAAGTAAGTCACACTTAATTCTTAATGGAGATGATGTTATCGCAAGTAATCTTAAAAAAGAAAATACGAGAAGCTATTTTGGAATCTCCCCTCAAGAATTCGAGGAAGAAATACGCGATAGTATCATCCAAGATGCTCCTTATTGTCCAAACTGTGGGCATATCCTAACCTATGATTTCAAGCGATACCATCATATTGGGAGAGTCCACTGTGATCACTGTCATTATAAAACACCTCATATTGATTATGAAGTGAGCTATTTGGATGATCAAAAATTTGAGCTTCAAGAAGGTAAGCAAAGTTATACATATATTAATAGAATCCGTAATATCACTGATATTTACAACAAGCTTGCTGCTATTGCCATCTTAAGAAAATTATCATATACACATGAAGAAATCCAATCCGTATATGATCAAGATGCACTTAAGGTTGTAGAATCACGTTATAAGGAATCAGTTGTGAATGGCAAACGTATTGTTTCTGTCTTGGCTAAAGATCAAAATCCAATCGCCAACTCTCGAGTCTATGATTTCGTAAGAAAACAAAAAGACTGGGGTAGTATGACAATACTGCTGATGAATGAGGATCAAACTCATGATGCGAATTTCCAAGAAGTTGAAAATACCAGTTGGCATTATGAAGCAGATTTTGAATATCTGAATACAGATCAAATTAAGAAAATATACTTAATGGGGAATCGCACCTTAGATTTCAAAACCCGTTTAGTATTGGCAGGTGTTGCAGAAGACATCATTGAAATGCTTCCACCCTCTGATACCATTGATTTACCTATTAATACCGATACCTTTGTAATCTTGCATGATATCCTAAATACAGCCTATGTAAATAAATTTAGAACCATTTTAGAACAGGAGGCACAGAAATGAGAATTGAAATACTTTTCCCAGAAATTTGTGCTCTGTATGGGGATAATGGGAATATTCTACTGTTAGAAAAAACTTTTGGCAAAGAAAATGTTATAAAAACCTCAATTTTGGAAACACCCATTTTCACTCAAGAGAAAGTTGATATGATTTATATTGGGGCTATGAGTGAGAAAGCCCAAGTTCAAGTGTTAAATGTGTTATTGCCTTATAGAGATCTTTTATTACAGAAAGTAGATGCTGGAATGAAGGCACTTTTTACAGGTAATGCGATGGACCTTCTAGGTAATAAGATTATTGAAGAAGATGGTAGTGAAATCCAAGGACTAGGCTACTTTGATTTTGAAACTGTGATTAAGCGCAGTCCAAGATTGAATGCTGTAGTCTATGGCTATCATGAAGATTTCCCAATCAATGGATTTAAAACCCAGTTTACTCAAAGTTATGCTAAAAACCATGAAAACTACTTCGTTGAAGTTGAAAAAGGAATGGGTATCAACAAGGAATCCAATAAAGAAGGCTTTATCTACAAGGGACTCATTGGAACTAACCTAACGGGACCATTTTTGATTGTAAACCCTGGATTTGCTCGGGCCTATCTTGGAAAAGAGTTGCCCCACCAAGCACTGCTTGAACAAACTCAAGCCAAACGAATTGAAGATATTAAACGTATTAGTAAAGTTGTAGATTTATAGAAAGACAGTTTTCCTGTCTTTTCTTTTATGATAATCCTTGATTTAATTTCGGATTGGAAATAAGATATACTAAAGGAGAAGTTTGCTATGAAAGATTTAAAAAGTTTAATCATATTATTTAAAGCCCAAACCAGTGTTGAGAATGTCGTTAAAAAATCACTTAGTGGTACAGGACTGAGTGTGAATGAGTTTGCAGCTTTAGAAGCCTTATATCACAAGCAATCTTTAACAACACAAGAACTTATAGACCTAGTACTAATTCCCAACTCATCCATGACCTATGTACTGGATGTTTTAATGAAAAAGAATTATATTGAACGTAATCGTAATACTGAAGATAAAAGAATTCAAACGATTACCTTAAGTCCAGATGGGATTGAGAAGTTTGAAACTGTGTACAAGACACATTTCCAGATGATGCGAGAAATTTTCGATATTCTGGATGAATCCGAAGAAGAAATCTTAAAAAAACTCTTAAAAAAAGTTGGTAAGACCGCGCTAAATGCCTCTAAATAGGTGCTGTTTGTCAAAATTAACTAAGCCCATTAGGGCTTTTCTTTATGTGTTTTTATGGTAATACTTGAAGATACAAGTTAACTTTAATATAATATAAGACGTTACAAAGGAGTGGAATCATGAAAAAACATGGAAAAATTATTCAAAATATTTTCCTTATTCTCATTATTGTCGTTTTAATAAGTCCTTCTTTTGTGTTCAAAAAGTTTGGTAAGCTGGATTTAGAACAAATCCTTTTTCTCTTTGTGAGTGATGGAGCAGGGGCCGATATGTCCATTGTTGTGGATTATTTAAAGTTCTTAATTCCTAAAGTAATCTTAGTTTACTTCATTATTCATGTGATTAAATTTATTTCAAAACGTTATGATAGAGCTTTAATTAGAAGCAAAATGTATAAGAAAATCAAAGGGGTTGTATCCCATCCTAATTTTCTAAAGATTACATTCACTCGAAGCATCGTACTGGTAGTCATGATGGCCTTATTTTTGAATCAGCAATTTGATGTTTCAGGTTATATCTCAAACTCAAAAGATTTAACTTATATTTATGAAGAAAATTATGTTCATCCAGATGCAGTACAACTCAAGTTTCCAAAGAAAAAACGGAATCTAATTCATATCTACTTGGAGTCCTTGAACACAAATTATCGTGCGATTGAGATTGAAGAGGGCGTTGTTAATCTTATCCCTAATATTGAAAAGCTGGCGCTTGAAAATCCAAGTTTTTCAGATTCAGAAGAGCTAGGGGGCTTTCAGCACCTTCGCGGTTTAACTTGGACTGTTGCGAGTTTAGTAGGGCAAACCAGTGGTGTACCCCTAAATGTTCCAATGAAGAATAATCGTTATGGAAAGAATGGTCATTTTTTACCAGGCATTAAAACTTTTGGTGAAGTGCTTGAAGAACATGGTTATTCAAACTATTTCTTAATGGGTTCAGATGCAAACTTTGGAGGGCGTGAAACCTATTTTACAAGTCATGGAAACTATACAATCTATGACACAAAACATCTCAAAGAGATTGAATATATTCCTGAAGACTATGATGTTTTTTGGGGTATGGAAGATGAGAAACTATTTGATATCGCAAAAGTTAAAATACGTGAAGTGGCCGATAAAAATGATCCCTTTAACTTCTCCATTCTAACAGTAGATACACACTATCCTGAGGGATATGTGGATGAGTCTTGTCCGGTTCTCTATGAAAATACATATGCCAATGCGATTGCCTGTTCTGATCAAAAAATCATTGAATTTGTAGAGTGGCTCACCCAACAAGATTTTTATGAGAATACAACTATTATTCTATCAGGAGATCACAATACCATGAATGACCAATTCCTAGGTAAAACAGAGGGTGATGTTAAGTCAATCTATAATACCTTCCTAAATTTACCTATTTCAACGGATGAGGTTCGTTTTAATAATCGTAATTTCTCAGCTTTAGATATGTTCCCAACGACCCTTGCAGCCATGGGTGTAGAGATAGAAGGGAATCGTTTGGGCTTAGGAGTCAATATGTTCTCAGATAAGCTGACTTTAGTAGAACGCTTAGGAGTGGATCAAATTGATGAAGAGTTTGGAAAATCTTCAGATTACTATAGCTACAATTTCTTTTTAAACAAAAAATCAACAGAAGAGTAAAGTAAGCAAGAATAGATTAAAAATGTCAGATTTGATTCTGACATTTTTTTGTAAACAATTATGAAATAAAAAAGTGTTACTTTTTCATTATTTATGGTATTCTAGAACTAGAAAGAAGGGATATATTGGCAAAATTCGAAAGACAATTTAAGGGAAGTTTTGAACATTTTGTACCCTATGTAGAAAAAAGTGTAAACAAGGGAAGTGCCTCCTCTAGCTTAGAGGACCGAAGCGATTATCGTTTTGATGATGTTCGGGTGGCGGTTCGCGTTTTTGAACGCTATAGTATGGTGGGATCCAACCGTGTTAGTTTGAACGTCACCATTGTTTCAAAAGAGGATAATATTTATGTAACTGCCATTACCTCAGGGGGTTCTCAAGCAGTCCTATTTAAAGTCAATACTTTTGGGGAATCCAGTTTCTTATCTAATTTTGAAAAGTATGTCGATCAATACATTCATTCTCAGCGATTTTAAAACACCAAACTTGATTTGGTGTTTTTTTTTTTAAAACTCTTCTTAGGAAGAGTTAATAATTTATTTTAAAAGCTTTAAGACTTCACGAGCAGAATCTCGCAGACTCTCTTCAGTTCTGTCTGTAACTCCTAAGTTAGTATAAACTTCACCAACTTTAACATCAGAAGTTTTGAAAGCTTCCCAGAACTTGTCAATTAAAGGTCTTGCGATAGCTTCTTGTTGTAAGGGTCCAAATGGATTTGCAAAGAAAGAAGTGGTTAGACCCATTTCGTGAGTCGTTCCTTTTGCCATACGTTTTCCTTCAATAAATGTAAGTTTTCCATCCTCAGGTTGATCAAAGAGTGTTACGCCAATTTTATCATCATAGTTGTTTGCATAAAGGAAGTAGTCAACCTTATGGTTGCTTTCGACTGTTTCAAAGTCAGTCACCGGAATAATAACACGTGCATTGGTTGTAGATTCGGGGTTCATAAAGATAGATCGATCCATAGCTTGATAAGGAAGGGCACGATCCAAATCATCCAACCTTACAAAGGCTCCAATTTCTGTTCCCTGGGCAACAACTTCGCCTGCTTCATTGATTATAAAAGCACCCATATCATCAAAGATGACATCAATGGAGTCAATATCCTCCCCGCCAACATTACCAATTTCCTCAATAATTTCTGATTTACCAGCTCCAGAGTCTCCCATAAAGACAACGCCATGGGTTGTTCCATCGGTAAAGTTAATATTAACCATAGCACCATGAATGGGTAAGTTCCCTTTCTCCATCATGGATACATTATAAGCGGTAAGCATAATTTTCTTCATATAACCAAAATACTCGATTTTATCTTGATATGAGATTTTGGCGACAACAACATCATTTTCTTTATCGTTAAAGAAAACCATATCTTCAGTACCATCTTGAACACCAAATGCGACTAAGATATCAGGCTTACGATTAGCAATGTCTTCTGTAGTTGCGGGTTCAAATAAGTTTGCAAGTGAGATTCCAGAAAATACAAAGTCTTTATGAAAGTATACATATGCTAACTGTGTTCCCATTTTCGCAGGATAACAGTAGAAGTTATTATTATTGATGGTGAAATCCTTAATGGGATTTTCAAACACTTCTTCAAAGTGTCCTTCGCGCTTATTGGTTTTGGGATGTAAGAGCAATGGAGAGTGTAAAAGTACACTATCGATAAACATCATGCCATCTAAGTTTGAGTAAGCATCAGGAATAATGTGCTTTTTCTTGCGTAAAGTAATTGCTGCATTGGTTCCTGCTCTTAATTGACGATAAATTTTATTGGCGCGTCCTTGTGCTTTTTCTTGTAAGTTACGATAGAAAGATAGAACGATGCGATTGAACTCAGTGTCTTTATCAATAAAGTTTACAAGTTCTGAAGTGGACTTTCTTCCTAAGTAAATCACACTCACGCGTTGATATTCGCGCCAATATTCGTAGATGTCTTCAATCAATTGTTGGACAAACTTAATATCTTTAATCAAAGGATGTTTAATTTCTGCAAGTTCATAAACGTGAAGTTGACGTGCGAGATCTAAGATTTCTTGAGTTAAGTCACAATCAGGACAGAATTTCTTTAACTTTCGTACCGTTGCCGAATTAGTATCGTTTAAAAAAGCAGTAATGAGCTTTCTAAATGAACGTGAATTTAAGATACTGACGTTTCGTGAAGGATACCCTTCGTTATAATTTATAACGGCAGTATTTCGATGTAAATAAAGTGTTTCAATCATAAGTGACCTCCTAGTTACTAGCAAATATTATAGCATATGGCACATAAAATGTAAGTAGATAATGAAAGAAAACATAGTCTTTTACAGAAATTTCAGTATTTTCATCTTAATCTACAATTCGAATACTAATTTCTGTTAAAAATTCACGAATATCTTCAGTCATAATCTCATTACGAATCGTCAATTCGTAGAAATAACCTTCTAAGTTAATCTGGTGATCAGTAGCGTATTGAAGCATTAAATAATAGGTGTCATCAATGGTATCAAAGCCGCCTTGATGGAGATAACAGAGGTACTGACCTTGTTTTTTAACAAAGTTATGAAAGAGTTTATGCTCAGGAAGAACCTTAACATAATGATGACTAAAAGGTTGCGAATCTTTATTTAATAAATGCTTCATATCTGTCATTTGCCCAACCGCATTGGATACCTCAATGTTATTGAGTTTCATAAATTCTGAGTATTCATGAATAAACCCCTTAAATGAGGTTTCTTGAATTTCTTTTCCAATGAAAAGGTACTCACTTTCTTTATCTTGTATAAAACATTCTCCAATAGGATTTTCTCCATCTTGAATTAAAGACATCGTATAATCAATAAAACTTTGGGCTAGCTTTAGCTTTTGGATTTCCTTATCAATCTTGAGTCGCTGTTTATCCATAACATCAACTAAGCTAGAGGGTGAGCGTTTATCTAAAAAATCTTGTATTTCTTGCAGGGGCATCCCTAAGTCTTTTAAGAAGCGAATGACTTGAAATAAATAGAATTGAGATTGACTGTAGTAACGATAGTTATTTTTACTGTCGATAATTTCAGGTTTAAAAAGACCAATCCTATCATAATAGATTAAAAGATGCTTTGGGACGTTGAGTAGTTTCGCAAAACTACCCGTTTTGAATTTTTCTTGCATATTTGAGGGTTCCTCCTTGACTATGAAGTTACTTCATAGTTTATGATATCATAGTTTAAATGAAACTATAGGTGATATTGATGAAATTAATTATAAAATATATGAAAGAGGAAAAGTTTTTATTTTTCCTAAACTTCCTTGCTATTCTCTCTTTTGTAATAGTAGAACTGGGTATCCCTACTATCACAGGGATTATGATTGATAAAGGCATTGTTGCAAGTGATATGGAATTGCTAA
This sequence comes from uncultured Erysipelothrix sp., assembly GCA_964653415.1. GTDB lineage: Bacteria > Bacillota_I > Bacilli_A > Erysipelotrichales > Erysipelotrichaceae > Erysipelothrix. Next base: position 35,698 of record CAZZFJ010000008.1, read on the forward strand.
GTGAGATGGGCTTAGTACTATTATCACTAGCGATATTTGGAGGTCTAGGTAGTGTGTTATTGGGCTACACCTCCTCTCGCATTGCGACTAATATGACTTTAGCCATGCGCAAGGACCTTTTTAAGAAATCTCAAGAACTATCACACTCAGAATATAATGAGTTAGGGGTATCTTCGATGATTACTCGAGTCACAAATGATGTATATCAATTGCAGTTATTCACCCAGATGTTATTACGAATGGGGCTTATAACGCCTATTATGATTGCTTCGAGTTTCTTCTTGATTTTCAAGTCTAATTTTGAGCTTGCGATGATTAATTTGATTTCAGTACCTTTTATTCTTTTAACTGTCTATATAATAGGAAAGAAATCAAATGCGTTGAGTGAGGTACAACAAGTTAATTTAGATACTATGAATCGAATCATTCGTGAAAATATTACAGGAGTAAGGGTAATCCGTGCTTTTAGACAAGATGATCATGAAACTAAACGCTTTGGTAAAACTAATCAAGAGTATGCAGGAATATCAAAAGCTTTGTTTAGAATCATTTCTCGAACGGAACCTATTTTCTTTTTCATCCTCCATATGATTGTATTAGTTGTGTTTTGGGTTTCCAGTAGCATGATTAACCTGGGACAATTGGAAGTGGGGTCCTTAGTTGCCTTTTTAGAGTATCAGTTCCATGGACTCTTTTCACTTTTGCTCTTTTCTTATGTCTTTATAATGTACCCACGCGCTGCTGTGAGTGCCAGTAGAATTGAAGAGTTTCTATATAAAGAGCCTCTAATAAAAAATCCAAAACAGGGACTCAACTATCAAAAAGGCGAGATTAGTCTTGAATTTAAAGATGTTACATTCAATTATCCTGATTCTGAAGCGAATGTTTTAACGGATGTTAGTTTTAAAGCTAAAGCTGGAGAAATGATTGCCTTTATAGGGTCAACTGGATCTGGGAAAAGTACCTTGATAAATTTAATGGTTCGCTTTTATGATGTGACACGTGGACAAGTGTTAATTAAAGGGCATGATGTTCGGGATTATGATTTGTATGCTTTAAGAGATCATTTTGGATTTATTCCCCAAAAGGCAAACTTATTTAGCGGTACTATTTCACAGAACATTCGTTATGGTAAAAAAGAAGCTATGATGCAGGAAATCATCGAAAGTGCGGAAGTAGCTTCGGCACGTGAGTTTATTGAATCAAAACCTGATCAATATGAAGAATGGCTTAGCGAAGGGGGAACCAATCTTTCAGGGGGTCAAAAACAGCGGATGAGTATTGCGCGTGCGTTAGTAAGAAAACCGGATATCTATGTTTTTGATGATTCTTTTTCTGCCTTAGATTATAAAACTGATGCAACGATACGAAAGAATTTGAAAGCTCATACCAAGGATTCCATTGTTTTTGTGGTGGCTCAAAGAATCAGTTCTATAATTGAAGCGGATCAAATCATTGTTTTAAATGAAGGGCTTGTTGTAGGGCAAGGGACACATAACAGCTTGATGAAGGATTGTGAGATTTATCAAGAGATTGCAGCATCACAATTTAGTGAAAAGGAGATGGCACAATATGAGTAAATCATTAAAAAGATTATGGCAATATTTAAAGCCTTATAAAAAAGAACTCCTGATTGTATCCACTCTTTTAGTAATTACTGTAGGCACCATTGCGGCAGCCCCTTTGGTTGAAGGATTTGTTACCACACAACTTTTAAGTGATGTGACGGGTATGAAAAAAGGGCTGATTGATGGGGTGAACTTTAATGTCATCTTAAAGCTAATCATGATTCTTTTCTTTATCTATCTAACCAACACCATTACAAGACTTGTATTGCAATATTATCTCAGTGATGCGATTCAAAATGCTACATATGATCTAAGAATAGATATTAAAGCTAAAATGACGCGTATTCCCATTGCGTATTATGATAGAAATACGGTTGGGGATTTGATGAGTCGTATGTCCACAGATGTTGAGGCCATATCTAATGCTTTGCAGCAATCTTTTGCGGCGATTTTGCAAGCCATCTTAATGTTGTCGATTTCAATAGTTATGATGTTTATTCTAGATGCCAAGTTAGCGATGGTTTCGATTTTAATTATTCCACTCTCAGTAATTACGTCAAAAATTGTTGTAACATATTCACAAGAGCTATTCAATCAGTCTCAAGCAGCCTTGGGGGATTTAAATACAGTGGTACAGGAAAAGTTTTCTGGATTCAATGAAATCAAATTATATAACTATCAAAAAGAAGCCAGTGAAGATTTTGAAAAGGTATCCACTGTTTTAAGCGAAACTAGTTTTAAAGCGAATTTTGTTTCGGGTCTTATGGGTCCTTTAGTTAGTTTGCTAACCTATGGCGTGATTGCTTATGTAATTTTTACGGGGGCTAAAAACGTTATCTTGGGTAGCTTTACAGTAGGATCACTTCAAGCTTTCATCCGTTATATTTGGCAAATTAATCAACCTTTAAATGAGATGACACAACTTTCTAGTGCAATTCAAGGGAGTTTTGCTGCTATGGAGCGTGTCTTTGAGTTCTTAGATGAACAAGAAGAAACTGGTGCGATAGACAAACTTGAATCTATTACGGGATATCAAGGGGCAGTGAGCTTCAACAACATCTCATTTGGCTATGGGGACAAACTGGTACTCAAGAATTTATCTGTAGATATTGAACCGGGTCAAATGGTAGCTATTGTTGGCCCTACAGGAGCAGGTAAGACAACATTAATTAACTTGTTGATGCGTTTTTATGATGTTAATGATGGTTATATTGCGATTGATGGTGTTGATATTCGGCGTCTAGATCGTAACGAGCTGCGCTCTTACTTTGGAATGGTCCTACAAGATACTTGGTTATTCTCCGGACGTATTCGCGACAATATTGCTTATGGTAATCAAAATGCTACCATGCCTGAAATCATTGAAGTCGCGAAACGAGCCAATGTTCATCATTTTATTAGAACCCAACCGGATGGTTATAATATGATATTAAATGAGGAATCTACCAATCTATCTAATGGTGAAAAGCAGCTCATTACAATCGCTAGAGCCCTGCTTAGTGACCCTAAAATTTTAATTCTAGATGAAGCAACTTCTTCTGTCGATACGCGTCTTGATGCGATGATTCAAGAGGCTATGGCGGAGTTAACTAAGAATAGAACCAGTTTTGTGATTGCTCATCGCCTATCGACTATTAGAAATGCTGATGTGATATTAGTTGTTAAGGATGGTAATATTGTTGAAAAGGGAAATCATCAAGATTTATTAGATGCAAATGGATTCTATGCAGAGCTATATAACTCACAGTTTCAGGACTCTGATTCGTAGGCTTAAGCTTTACATTCTGCTTAAGTTTTGCTATATTTGATATGCAATAAAGGGAGTAGACGCCTAATAGGAACGATTTTCGTCAGCACGACATTTTGTCCGGAAACCGTATAAGTTCGAGACTTTATTCAAGTTTTTGTGCTTGGGTAGGGTCTTTTTTTAATACTATCCTTAAGGAGGAAGCAAATGAAGCAATGGTATACAAAAACAATTGAAGAAGTTGAAAAAGACTTCAATATTGAAACAGGGCTTTCAAGTAGTGAGGTAGAAAAATCACGCTTGGAGCATGGTAAAAACGAGTTAGAGGAGAAAGGGACACGTTCAAAGTGGCTCAGACTTCTAGACCAGTTTAAAGATACAATGATCTTGGTGCTTCTTGGAGCATCCGCCATCAGTTTTGTGATGGGGGATAAAACAGAAGCTATTATTATCGTTGCGATCGTTGTATTGAATGCCTTAATTGGATTCATACAAGAAAATAAAGCTGAGGAATCACTCAAAGCGCTACAAGATATGAGTAGCCCTAATTCTAAGGTGATTCGTGATGGACATGAAATGTCTATTTCCAGTAAAGAAGTGGTTGTTGGAGACTTATTAATTCTTGAAGCAGGGGACTTAGTTTCTGCAGACTTAAGAATTGTTAAGAGTAATTCACTTCAAATTCAAGAAGCATCGCTTACTGGAGAATCGGTTCCAGTATCCAAGTCCGCTACTTATGTTGGTGAAGTCGATGATGTTTTAGGAGACCGTAAAAACATGGCCTATTCATCAGGAATGGTTACTTATGGACGCGGTGTTGGGGTTGTTGTTGCGGTAGGTATGCAAACTGAAGTGGGTAAGATTGCACAAATGTTACAATCTTCTGTCGATACACAAACTCCACTACAAAAGAAACTCGATAAATTAGGTAAAACACTTGGAATCTTTGCTTTAGGGGCAACGGCTCTTATCTTTGTGTTGGCACTATTTAAATCTGAAATGGATATTCTTGAAGCGTTCATGATGTCAGTATCTCTTGCAGTTGCTGTTATTCCTGAAGGTTTACCTGCAGTATCTACCATTGTTTTAGCAATGGGTGTTAAAAGACTGGTTGAAAAGCATGCGATTATTAGAACCTTGCCGTCAGTAGAAACATTGGGTTCGGCGTCTGTTATTTGTAGTGATAAAACCGGTACTCTAACACAAAACAAAATGACTGTTATGGAAAGTTGGACAGATGGTGATGAAACTCGTGAAACAATGCTTGCGAAGTATTCAGCACTCTGTAATGACTCACGCTTCATCGATGGTAAGTGGGTGGGAGACCCCACAGAGACCGCTTTAACTTATTGGAGTGATGCACTGGGACTTAATACTTCAGAACTTGAAGTAGAATATCCTCGTATTAATGAAATTCCATTTGACTCAGGACGTAAGCGCATGAGTACAGTTCATACTTATAAAGGTGATATTTTCGCCATCACTAAAGGTGGTGTCGATGAAGTTCTTAATGTTACTACAAAGATTATGGACAACAACCAAGTGCGTGATCTAACGAAAGAAGATATAAAACGAATTCAAGATGCAAACGCCAATATGGCAAAACGTGCCCTTCGTGTTTTAGCCCTTTCATATAAACCTTTACAATCCAATCCTGAAGAAGGACATGAGTCCATTGAAAGCGACCTTATTTTCGTTGGTTTAATCGGTATGATTGATCCACCACGTGAAGAAGTGTATGCCGCAATCGCAACATCCAATCGTGCAGGTATTCAAACAGTCATGATTACAGGTGACCATGCGATTACAGCCGAGGCCATTGCAGATGAAATTGGCTTACTCAATGGAGGACGCGTTATCACAGGTCAAGAATTGGCCTTAATGAGTGATGATGACTTATTTGAACAAGTATTAGACATTGCAGTTTATGCACGTGTATCTCCTGAAGATAAAATGCGAATTATTACTGCTTGGAAGAAACATGGTCATATTGTTGCGATGACAGGAGATGGTGTCAATGATGCCCCTGCATTAAAACATGCTGATATTGGTGCAGCCATGGGTATTGTTGGAACTGAAGTTGCTAAAGGCGCATCAGATATGGTTCTTACCGATGATAACTTTGCGACAGTGGTTACAGCTGTATCTGAAGGACGACGCATTAAAGCCAATATCATGAAAGCTATAAACTACTTACTCTCTTGTAATGTTGGTGAGCTTCTAACTCTTTTAGTCGCAATTCTATTTAACTTTGGTACACCATTAATACCAATTCATATTTTATGGGTAAACTTAGTGACTGACTCACTACCTGCACTTGCACTAGGTGTGGATCCAGCTGAAGAAGATATTATGGATTATGCACCCGATACTTCTGATACACTCTTATCAAAAGGAGCTATGTGGAGAATCTTATATCAAGGTGCCATGATTGGTGGTATGACACTCTTTGCATTTATGTATGGATCTGGAAAACTATGGAATCCTGAAGGATCCTTAGAAATGGGTCAAACCATGGCATTTACTGTCCTAGCATTTAGTCAATTAGTACACTCATATAATATTCACTCACCACATCAATCTGTATTCAAAACATTTTTCAATAACAGATGGTTACTACTTGCAACCTTTGTGAATGCAGTGATGATGCTTGCAGTGCTATTGATTCCATCAGTTAGAGAAATCTTTAGCCTTGTTGCTTTAGACTTACATCACTGGGAAGTTGTCATTGCACTATCCCTTGTACCAATTCCAGTTGTAGAGTTAATGAAACTCTTAAAACTTAACGGTAAAGACTAGTATAAACTGCCACAGTGTGGCAGTTTTTTTCTGAGTAAGTTATAATGACAAAGAAAAGGATGAGACCATGAAAATACCTGTAAAAAAGAATGAAATACTTGAAGTAGAAATACTGGACCTAACCCACCTAGGATATGGAGTAGGAAAAGTAGAAGGTTTCAGTATTTTTATAGAAAATACAATCCCACAAGAAATTGTCAAAATCAGAATTGAACGAATAGAAAAACGATTCGCCTTTGGAAAACTAATAGAAATAATCAAAGCTTCAAAAGACAGAGTTGAAGTTAAAGATATTCTTCAAACGCGCCTAGGCACGATGCCACTTCAACATATGAGCTACGATGCCCAATTACGCTATAAACAAAAACAAGTCAAAGACCTACTCGACAAACACCTCCTCACAAACCAAATAGAAGTACACAAAACACTGGGAATGAGGGATCCTTGGGAGTATCGAAACAAAGCACAAATACCCGTAAGAAACATAGAAGGCATCCTTGAGACAGGATTTTTCAAACGAGGCAGCCATGACTTGGTTCCTGTTGAGACATTTTATATTCAAAGTAAAGCCATGGATCAAGCAATCTTGGTTCTACGCAATCTATTGAGATCACTAAAGATAGATGCATATGATGAATCAACTCAAGAGGGTATCATAAGACATATTATAGTTAGAGAAGCACACTACACAAAAGAAATGATGATAATCCTTGTTACAAACCAGGAATTTCTACCCCATAGTGACATCATCATTCAATCAATTTTAGAAAAATTACCCAATGTAGTCAGTATCATTCAAAATATAAACACCAAAAATACTAATGTAATCCTGGGTCATAAGAAAAAGGTACTCTTTGGCGAGGATAAATACTATGATAAATTAGCAAATTTAACATTCGCAATTTCATCACAATCATTTTATCAAGTCAATACAATCCAAACGGAAGTACTTTATGATCAAGCAATAAAGATGGCTCAAATAAATTCTAATGATACTGTCATTGATGCATATTGCGGTATCGGAACAATCTCATTAATCGCTGCACAAAAAGCCAAACATGTTTATGGGGTAGAAGTAGTTCCAGATGCGATTACTATGGCACAATACAACAAAAAAATAAACAATATCAATAATGCTACATTTGAAGTTGGAAAAGCAGAAGAAATTATGCCAAAATGGGTTCAAGACGGTTTAAAAGTAGATGTACTCATAGTAGATCCCCCAAGAAAAGGCTTAGATACTACATTTATAAAAGCCTCAGTGAACACTAAACCCAAACGAATAGTCTATGTCAGCTGTAATCCTGTGACCCTTGCAAGAGATTTAAAACTTTATCAAGAACTTGGTTACTCCATAGAACAAGTACAGCCTGTAGATATGTTCCCTCACACTACTCACGTGGAAACCGTTTGCTTGCTATCGCGTAAAGCCCCAGTTTAAGCGGGTTTCAGGACTTTTTGCAGAATATGTACCTGTGTTTTTGCGAAATATTAATGTGTATAGAGTGAATTTGACCATAGGGGTGTCAGAAACAATTTGCGGACGTTCGGAGAATTTTAGATACTAGGGCGTGCACAAATTGTATGTAGAAAGAAGGAAAAGTAAATGGTTGGATTGATTGTTGCTAGGTCGAAGAATAATGTTATAGGAAAAAAAGGGGCGATTCCATGGAAAATTAAAGGTGAGCAGAAACAGTTTCGAGAGCTAACAACTGGAAACGTTGTCATAATGGGAAGACGCTCATATGAAGAAATTGGACATCCATTACCTAATAGAGAAACAATTGTTGTGTCACGTACCAAGGAATATTCAGGAGAAAATCTTTATACAGCAAAAAGCTTAAAAGAAGCAATAGATATGTTGAGGAATAAGGATGGATTTATTGCTGGAGGATATGGATTATATCTAGAGGCAATTCCAATGGTAGAAGTTATGTACATTACAGAAGTGGATACAGTAGTCGAAGATGGAGATACGTTTTTTCCAGAATTTGACTTAAATGATTTTGATATGTGTATTGGTGAAACTCTAGGTGAGGAGATTAATTATACCAGAACTATTTATCGAAGAAAGAAATAATAATTATGAAACACGCATTGCGTATTTTAGCTAAGCATGATATATTATAATTAATATAACGCAATGCGAGGTTAGCTATGGATACAGCAAAGACCATAAAAGAATTAAGAGAAAGTATAGGGATGTCCCGCAAAGAGTTTTCTGAGCATACAGGCATCCCTGTTCGTACATTAGAGGATTGGGAAGCAGCTAGAAGAACTCCTCCGGAATATATACCAAGGTTAATCGCTTATCAGCTTAAGTATGAGGAATTGATGAAAGAAAAGGAGAGGAAGAATGGGAAAGATAATTAAAGATACAATTCATGTAAATGGGATAGATATTAGTGTTTATTCTGAAGATTTACAAAATGACTATATTTCGTTGACAGATATTGCAAAGAAAAGAGAAGGTGAATATCCAGGCTATGTCATTCAAAACTGGTTACGTAATAAAAGTACTGTCGCATTTGTCGGATTGTGGGAATTAATTCATAATCCGAATTTTAATTGTGTCGAATTCGAGGCAATTAAAAATGAGGCTGGGTTAAACAGTTTTGTGTTAACTCCAAAGCGATGGGTTGAAACCACAAATGCGATTGGGATAGTGACAAAAGCTGGACGATATGCTGCAACTTATGCACATAAGGATATTGCATTTGAATTTGCATCATGGATTTCTCCAGAATTCAAGTTGTATATAATTGAAGATTATCAACGATTGAAAGAAGGAGAAAATGCCAGACTATCTTTGGAATGGAATCTTAATAGAGAACTTTCGAAGTTGAACTATCGAATACATACAGATGCTATAAAAGTAAATTTGATTCCACCAATGTTAACGCCACAACAGATTTCATATACTTATGCAAGTGAAGCAGATTTACTTAATACAGTATTATTTGGAAAAACTGCAAAAGAGTGGCGTGATAGTAATCCGGAAGAAAAAGGAAACATCAGAGATCATGCAACAATTCATCAATTACTTGTGTTAGCAAATATGGAAAGCTATAATGCAATATTAATTAAACAGGGAAAGACTCAGGCTGAGAGAATGCCGTTACTGCATGAACTAGCAGTACAGCAGATGACAACGCTTAGTAGTTTGGAAATAAGTAATTTGCCAGGGATTGAGAAGAAATAAGTTGTCCGCCGGAATGGTGCAACTTTTCAATATTTTTATACAGGGGTGCAAAAAATGGTGAAATCAATATTACGTGCGCGAATGTTAATATAAAGTAAAGTTTCAATGCATGTTGAGACGGTTGTTCTTATGTCCCAACAAAAACCAAGTGACAGGATTGCGGTAGATT
>CAZZFJ010000009.1:0-42781 GCA_964653415.1 uncultured Erysipelothrix sp.
GGGAATAACAGAACATCACGGATTGAACGGCTATCTGTTAATAACATGATGAGTCGATCAAGTCCTATACCAATACCACCTGTTGGGGGCATTCCGTATTCTAGTGCTTCTACAAAGTCCTCGTCCATTTCGTTGGCTTCATCGTTTCCAAGTTCTGCTTCTTTTAGTTGTGCTTCGAAGCGTTCTCTTTGATCGATGGGATCATTAAGTTCATTGAATGAGTTTGCATATTCTACGTTGTTAATAAAGATTTCAAAACGTTCTGTGAAACGGGGATCATTTTTATCTTTTTTAGCTAGTGGTGAAATCTCAATGGGGTGCCCTATAATAAATGTAGGTTGGATAATTGTTTCTTCGACAAATTCTTCAAAGAACAGGTTAACAATGTGTCCATAACTTCTTTGGTGTTTTTCTACTGTAACATTCTTTTCTTTAGCAATGCTTAGCATTTCATCAAGATCATTGATGTTCCAAAAGTCGATTCCTGTTACTTCTTTTACAGCATCAACCATATGGATTTTTCTGAATGGTCCTTTGAGTGATAACTCTACACCTTGATAAGTAATTTCTGTTGATCCTGATACTTCTTTTGCAAGATATTCAAAGAGTCTTTCGGTTAGATCCATCATATCATCTAAGTCAGCATAGGCTTTATACGCTTCTACTGTTGTGAATTCTGGATTGTGTTTTGGACTCATGCCTTCATTTCTAAATAAACGGCCAATTTCATATACGCCATCTAAACCGCCGACTATTAGACGTTTTAGTGGGAGTTCTGTTGCGATTCTTAAATAGAAATCCATATCTAAGGTATTGTGGTGGGTTACAAAAGGACGTGCAGCAGCGCCTCCTAAAATTGGAGTAAGCACTGGGGTTTCGACTTCAATCATCCCTTCGTTATCTAAGAATTCTCTGAGTTTTCTCATAAAACGAGAACGTCTTCTTGCGACTTCGCGTGATTCTTCTGACATAATTAGGTCCACATAACGTCGACGGTATCTTTCTTCAGTATCAGTCAGTCCGTGATATTTATCGGGTAGGGGTCGTAATGCTTTGGTTAGGTGGACTAAGTTAGTTGCATTAATGGAAAGTTCACCTTTATTTGTTCTAAAGACAGCTCCCTCTACTCCGATTATATCTCCTAAATCGAGATGTTCAAAGTAGTCGAAGAGTTCATCTCCAACTGTATTCTTTCGAATATAAACTTGAATTTGTCCTGAGACATCTTGAATATGAGCAAATCCTGCTTTTCCCATAACACGTTTAGTCATAACGCGACCTGCAATTTTAGTGTTGTGGTTGATGTCTTCTAGTTCTTCTTTTGTATATTGTTCATAGCTATCAAACAAGGCCTTGGAATCTTCTTCTGGTTTGAATCCATCCGCAAAGGGTTCAATCCCTTTTTCTCTAAGGTCTTCCATTTTCTGGCGTCTAATTATTTCTTGTTCTGTGAGTTCGTGGCTCATTTTATCACTCTTTTCTACCTTAATTCATTCCATATAATAGCAAATTATTCACTAATTTGCACACTTTTAGGCTCGTTTACTGTTTTCTTCGATTATTTTTCTTAAATCATCTGCAGTAAATGGATATTTCTTATGACAGTAGTGGCATTCTAAGGTGGCACCATTATCTTGTTGGATAAGATCTTCTAAATCATCTTTGCTTAAAGTACTTAAAACACGATGCATTTGATCGTGGTTACATCCACAGTGATAGTGAATATCTTTGGTTTCAAGTAAGACTCCATCTTCAAATAATTTTCCGAACAAATCAGTAATATCCATTTCTTGTAGATATGTTGTCATGGGTTTTAGGGTGGATACTAGTTTTTCCATAGCAACAATATCTTCCTCAGTTGCACTGGGTAATACTTGGATTATGAGTCCACCTGAAGCAAGAATATCCATTGAGTCGTTAACAAGAACGCCTAAGGATACTACCGATGGAATTTGCTCTGATTGTGCAAAGTAATATGCGAAGTCATCGCCAATTTCCCCTGATTGTAAGGGTACAAAGGAGTTATATACTGCTTCGCCATCTCGTTCACGAATCACTTTAAGTGTTCCTTGTCCGATAATACCGCCGACATCAAGTTTCCCGTTTTCTTCTTTTATTTGGTGAATATGGGGGTTACTGACTGAAGTGCGTACATGGCCACGGTTATCTGCGTTGACCAATAAGAATGAAAGGGGACCATCGCCTCGTATTTCGACAATGATTTTTTCACCTTCTTCTTTTAACATATGAGCCATCATTAAACTGGCATTCATAGTTCTTCCCACGGCTGCAGAAACTGTAGGGTATAGATCATGGATCTCTTTTGCTTCTTGTACGAGATCTTTAGATGATATCATTAGGACTCTAATGTTTCCATTTCGAGCAAGTCCTCTTAAGAGTTTGTCACTCATGCTTTTTGTCCTTTCGTGCAAAACAGACTCAAAGCGAGTCTGTGTTACTTTATGCTATGTCTTCTGTAATTTCTGTATCAACAACTTCACCATTTAAAGGTTTTCCTTCAACGATGCGGTTGATTTGTTCTGCTGTTAATGTTTCATGTTCAAGGAGTGCTTCAACAATCGCATCCAGTAAGCTTCGGTTTTCAGAAATAATAACGCGGGCATTTTCATATGCCTCGTCAATAATTCTTCGAACTTCTTTATCGATTTCAAAGGCAATCTCACCGGAGTGATTTTTCTCCATGGAATAATCGCGTCCCAAGAATACGGATCCTTGTGGATTATCGTATTGGATGGGTCCTAAATTACTCATACCATATACTGTTACCATTGATCTGGCAATTTTCGTTGCGGATTGGATATCTGCAAAGGCACCGGTTGATATTTCATCAAATACGATTTCCTCAGCAACACGTCCACCTAAGTATCCTGTAATCATTCCAATTAAGTCTGACTTACTTTGAGTAAATGTTTCTTCACGGGGAGTCATGAGGTTATAGCCTCCTGCATCTCCACGAGGAATGATGGTAACTTTCTGAACCATATTTGCACTTTCAAGTTTTAATCCAATAATGGTGTGTCCCACTTCGTGAACGGCAACCATATATTTTTCTTTTTCAGAATATTTTTTTGATTTCTTTGCAGGTCCTGCAATCACACGGTCAATGGCCTCATCTAAGTGATGCATTTCAATAGCTTGTTTATTTTCACGAACTGCCAAGATTGCAGCTTCATTTAAGACGTTTTCTAAGTCAGCACCAGAGAATCCTGGAGTACGTTTCGCTAGATTATGTAATGTTGCATCATCTGCTAATTTCTTGTTTCTTGCATGAACATGAAGGATAGCTTCACGTCCCTTAACATCTGGTAATCCAACGGTAACTTTTCTATCGAAACGTCCCGGTCTTAAGAGTGCTGGGTCTAATACGTCATCACGGTTTGTAGCTGCAATGACTAGAACTCCTGAGTTCTCATCAATTCCGTCCATCTCAACAAGTAATTGGTTTAAGGTTTGTTCACGTTCATCATGCCCACCGCCTAAACCAGCACCACGTTGACGTCCAACTGCATCAATCTCATCAATGAAAATGATACATGGCGCTGTCGCTTTGGCTTTTTTAAACATATCACGTACACGGCTTGCACCAACCCCAACAAACATCTCCACAAAATCTGATCCAGAAATGGAGTAGAAGGGAACATCGGCTTCACCGGCTGCTGCACGAGCAAGAAGTGTTTTACCAGTTCCAGGTGGCCCTACAAGGAGCATTCCTTTTGGAATACGAGCACCCATTTTTTCAAATCGCTTAGGATTTTTAAGGTAGTCAATTAACTCAGCCATTTCTTCTTTTTCTTCATCAGCTCCTGCAACATCATCAAAGCGTACTTTAACATCACCCTGAATTTTTGCACGAGACTCACCAAAGTTAAATGCCTTATTGTTTCCACCACCTGCTTTACCAAGCATCATAAACATGAAACCTAGTACTAAAGCATAGGGAACAAGAGGCAAGATATAGTCTCTTAGAATATTTGTTTCATAAGGGTCTAAGATGACTGTTTTGCTATCTTTTTCTATTAATTTATCTTTTAAATCGTTTACAATCTCATCAGTACGGGGGTAGGACACTTCATATAAATATGTCTTGTTGTCCTTTTTGTAAGAACCATTAATCACAACAACGCTTGATTTTTGAGCCATTGTTGTATCTTTAAGTTCATAGGTACCTAAAATTTTCTCAAATTCATTAATGCTGATGGATTTGGTTTGATTCGTTCTTGTCAGTGAGAACATCATTGAGAATGTCATCACCAGAAGCAACAGCATTATGAGATTATTTCTATTTGCTTTTTTCTTCAAAGTCTTCACCTCTTCTTAAGTGGATTATAAATAAAATTCATCTTTCAGAACACCTACATAAGGAAGGTTTCTATATTTTTCATTGAAATCGAGTCCAAACCCAATCACAAATTCATTAGGGATTTCAAAGCCCACAAAATCGGCTTCAATATCTACTTCACGACGAGATGGTTTATCCAGTAGAGAAACTACCTTGCATGACTTAGCACCTTTATTCATTAATAACTTACTAATTTGGTCAAGTGTATGTCCTGTATCCACAATGTCTTCAACCAGTAAAATATCCATATCTTTAATGGAACGATCCAAGTCTTTTAGGATTCGTATATCTCTAACAGATTCTGTACCTTCATAACTGGAAACATCCATAAAATCATATTCTATATCTAAATCAATATACTTTATTAATTTTGCTAAAAAGGGAACCGATCCCTTTAATAGTGCCACAAGTATGGGTGGCTCTTCATGGTTTTTATAATAATCAGTTATTTCTTGTCCTAATTCTTTTGATTTAAGCTCTATCTCTTCTTCACTAATTAAGATCTTCTTAACATCTTGATGCATTATTGATCCTCCTACGATACTCATAATTTTATCATAAATACGCTTGGAATGTTAGAGTAATGATGTATATCACACCCAATTCCCACAACAAATACAATGTCTTTCATTGAATTTTCAACAACAAGCCACGAAGCACGATGATGAACTGGTACCTTGCGGTCAATTAAGAAGCGACGCACTGCCTTAGTACCATAACGAAGTTCAATCTTATCCTCTTTTTTCGTATTTCGAATTACGATTGGAAAGTCGCTTTCGTTAAGATTTAAGGATTCAATTGTTTTACCAAAAGTTCGCATTTCATAGTGCTTTGTTTTATGAGGCATTTGATGATTCAGTGTATAGCTGAATGACAAATCACCATGCAACATGACTTCGCCATAACTAATACTTAAAGTTTTATCTTGTAAGGGAATTTGTGCTTTCCCATTGTGTATCTGTCTATCCAACTCGAGAAGATATGCCTTAGAGAAGGTGTTTGTATCCACACCATTATTACCCAGGAAATATCTCAAACTATCCAGTCGTTTATCTTCGCTTAGTTTTATATAGCTTTCAATCATAAAAGGATTACTAAGGCTTTGCAAGCTTTGATTGTAACTTTCTTTTTCTTTTTTTGCCTGAGCTAGCTGTTCTAAAAGTTCCTGTCTTTTTGTATCATCCAACAAAGAGAGTTCTTTACGGATTTTGTTGCGAGTGTACTCTGTTTTTAAATTAGATTCATCAATTTCATATGGAACATGATACTTTGCACAGTACTTTAAGATTGCATCCTTAGACATATTCAGTAAAGGTCTTTTTATATGCATTCCCATCATAAAACTTTCCTTTTGAATCCCAGGATACAGTGTTTTTCGTTGAGATTTTTCTTGCATCAAATACGTTTCTAAATCGTCATCTTGATGATGACCTAAGTAAAGTGCTTTCGCATGATATTTGTCATATAGTTCTTTGAAAAATTGATAACGAAACTCCCGAGCTGTAGCTTGAAAGTTTCCTTTAACCTCTATATTAAAATCTTTCTTTTCAAATCTAAGATTTAAAGCTTTCGCATACTCAAAAGCACAAGCTTCGTCTCTTGTGCTAGTTTCTCTTTGATGATAGTTAACATGGGCCACAATGATATTGTGGTTTTGAAGATGTAGTTTGTGTAGTAAACACATGGAGTCTGGACCTGCAGAAACCGCTACAATAATCGTATCTTTCATAACATCACCCCTTGTATTTTACCACAATTAAGGAAAAATGATGTTTTTTAATAATCGACTGATCTCTTGAAACATAACGGACTTCGGGTCAAGGTGAGCATTTATAGAAATGATACGACAAGTGTTGATAAATTTTGAATCATTTAAGAATAAGACTGATTTCTTATCCAAGCCCTCTAGTTGACCAATATAATACAAATGATTGGCTTTATGACTTTGAGTTGCTTTTTGGATAGTGGTGCGATTGGAGGTCATCGGCACAACAAAAGCTTTATGATTAAATTTGGATATTACCAATCCAAAATGTTGATAGCCTGCCTCATTCAGAAAGGCTTGTCCATACTCGAAAAAGCAAATATCTCCAGGCTTAGTGAGCATGTTTAAGTCTCTGCTTGACCAATAATCAATTCTTTTAACACGATTTAAACCACTAAGACATTCTCTTCTTTGAAGTTTGTCAGGTAAGCTTTTCACAAAGCTTTTATACTCCTGTATATAATGTGACACAAGTTCTTCTTGATTAGCATATAACCAATGTTCATTAAATGGCATGCATACCCCCCCTTAGTATCTAATATGTCTAGAGGGTTCTTTTTCCTAAAAAAATAACACCCTGTTGGGTGTTATCTCTTATCGTACATAATCTAAGTTTTCTAACATAATGCCTGTTCCTTCAGCAACAGCTGTCAAGGCATTTTCTGCAACGTACACTGGAGTGTTTAAACTCTCAGCAATCAAACGGTCAAGACCTTTTAGTAAAGCCCCACCACCGGTCAATACGATACCTCTAACGATAATATCAGCACTTAACTCTGGAGGTGTTTGTTCTAAAACACTACGGCAAGCTCTAACGATTGCTTCTAGGCTTTCGCGCATTGCAAATTCAGTTTCTGATGCTTTAATGGTAATAGTATTTGGAAGACCTGTAATTAAGTCACGTCCACTGACTTCAATTTCTTCATCTTCAACACCAGGCTCAATAAAAGCTGTACCAATTTGTGTTTTAATACGCTCTGCAGTGGTGTCCCCAATTAAGAGTTTATAAGTTTCTTTTACATATTTGATGAGATCTGAATCTAAAACGTCTCCTGCAATTTTAAGGGATGTACTGGTTACAATATCACCCAGTGATAAAATCGCAACATCAGTTGTACCACCACCTATATCAAGAACCATCGATCCGGTAGGTTTTGAAATATCAAGTTTCGCTCCAACTGCAGCTACTTTAGGTTCTTCTTCAATGAAGACACGTTTGGCTCCAGTACGGTAAGCTGCATCACTAATGGCTTTTCTTTCAACGGATGTAATATTTGAAGGACAGCAAATTAAGACATTGGGTCTTGAGAAGATGCCTTTCACTTTTAATTTTTTCATGAAGTATTCCAACATCATTTCAGTTACTTCAAAGTCAGCAATAACACCATCTTTTAAAGGTCTAATTGCATGAATTCTTCCTGGAGTACGGCCCAGCATCATTTTTGCTTCTGTACCGACTGCAAGACATTTTTTTGTATGCGCGTCAATGGATACTACTGCTGGCTCATCTAAGACAACACCTTCTCCTTTTACATATATAAGTATGTTTGCGGTTCCTAAATCAATTCCTACTGCTTTTGTAAACATAATATCTCCTTTAACTGTTAATACACAAAACTAATCGATATACTAAGTAAAAATTGTGCTACTAAATAAGCAAATGCAATACTTGCTAGTACGTAAAGTAGTTGTCCTTTATGTTCATGTCCTTTGCGTAATACTTTCGCAAAATCAAATCCCAATAATACATATCCGCACACTAATAATGAAATTAAATGTACTGAAATTCTCACAAAATTACTCATGATATCACCTGTATTACTATACCAAAATTCAAGCATAATTTCTATCTTAATTTTTACACATGACTATAATAACTTATGTGGTCACAATAATCTACTTTAAGCACTATTTTTCATATAAATATCATTTCAAATCAAAGAAAAAGAGACTTTAAACATCAAAGTCTCTCCTATTACTTATTTTGTACCGAAAATACGGTCTCCAGCATCGCCCAATCCTGGAACGATGTATCCTTTATCATTGAGATAATCATCCATAGCTGCTAGGAAGATATCAACATCAGGGTGTTTTGTTTTAATCATTTCAACACCTTCAGGAGCTGCAACTAAACAAACTAATTTAATGGATTTAGCTCCACGTTTTTTAACACTTTCAATGGCTGCATCTGCAGATCCACCGGTTGCAAGCATCGGGTCTAATACAAGAACCTCTGCAGTATCTAAATTCTCTGGAAATTTTGCAAAGTATTCATGAGGAAGCAATGTTTCTTCATCACGATATACTCCAATATGTCCTACTTTTGCGGTTGGGATTAAATTTAAAATTCCATCAACCATACCCAAGCCCGCTCTAAGGATTGGAACAAGTACGATTTCCTTATTCAGTTCAAAGGTGTCACACTCTTGAACTGGAGTTTTAATTGTGACAGGATCAAGCTTAATATCACGTGTGATTTCATATGCCATTAATCCTGCAATTTCATCTAAATTTTGTCTAAAGTTTTTTGTCCCTGTTTCTACATTACGCATTTGAGTTAATTTATGAGTAATTAAGGGATGGTTTAATACTGTAATCATTATCTTTCACCTCGAATTGGAAACTCTTTTGTGAAGCTTTTTACTTCAGCTTCAATTTCACTTAATTTTGCTTCATCTTCATGATTGGATAAAGCGGCATGAATCCAGTGAGCCACTTTAACAAAATCATCTTCTTTAAAACCACGACTGGTCATAGCAGCACTTCCTAAACGGATACCACTTGTCACAAAGGGTCTTTCTTTATCGAAGGGGATGGTATTTTTATTAACGGTGATTCCTACTTTACCTAAAATTAATTCAGCGTGTTTTCCAGTAATATCCATACTTTCTTTCACATCTACCAATAAAAGGTGGTTGTCGGTCCCATTACTTACAATGCGATAACCCAATGTTTTTAGAGTGTCACTTAGAATCTTGATATTCTTTACCACTTGCTGTTGATATGTTTTAAATTCTGGTAAAAGTGCTTCTCTAAATGATGCTGCCTTTCCAGCAATAACATGCATCAGTGGCCCCCCTTGAACACCAGGGAAAACAGAACGGTCAATATCCTTTGCATATTCTTGTTTACACAAAATAATACCACCGCGAGGTCCGCGTAAGGTTTTATGTGTGGTACTGGTAACAAAGTCGGCATAAGGAACAGGTGAAGGATGGATCCCTGCAGCAACAAGTCCTGCAATATGAGCCATATCTACCATAAGAAGAGCATCAACCTCATCGGCAATCTCTTTAAATTTCTTAAAATCGATTTCTCTTGCATAAGCACTTGCACCTGCAACAATGAGTTTAGGTTTTACTGCTTTGGCGATTTTAAGGACTTCATCATAATCAATTTGCTCTGTATTTTGATCCACACCATACCCAAAGAAGGTATAGTTGATTCCAGAAAAGTTTAATTGATGACCATGAGTTAAATGTCCCCCTGAGTTTAGGTCCATACCCAGCACTACATCCCCATGTTCTAACACGGTTAAATAGACGGCCATATTTGCTTGAGAACCACTGTGAGGCTGCACATTAGCATGTTCTGCATTGAAGAGTTCCTTTAAGCGATCAATCGCCAAGTTTTCCACAATATCCACATACTCACAACCACCATAGTAACGTTTACCAGGGTATCCTTCAGCATACTTGTTAGTCAAAATTGAACCCACTGCTTCTAAAACATCCTCTGAAACATAGTTCTCTGATGCGATCAGTTCAATATGCTCGAGTTGACGAACAGTTTCCTGTTCAATTGCTTTCTTTAATTGTATATCCTTCATCCTAAGACTCCTTATCTTCTTTGTAATTTTATCAAACTTTTATAAGTTTTCCAAATATTTGCGCGCTTCTTTTTCTAAAGTTTCCAAAGATATGGGTCCTTCTCTTAAAATAGTAATTTTACCACCCCGAATGTCTGCAACTGTAGAAGAAGTTTGCTTTTCACTTTCTCCTAAAACAACAGCCTCAATTTCATTATCAAGCTGGGCTAATACTTCAGATGATGAAGTTGCGGTAGGTTCATTAGACTTATTTGCAGAAGGCAACCAAATAGGTTCACCCAATGTTTCAATCAGTTCATGCACCCAAGGATCATCCGCTATACGAATCCCCAAACTCTTTTGATCTAGATAAGGGAAGACATCATCTCGCTTTTCAAATATGAAAGTCATAGCCCCTGGCATGAAATGATCCACCATGTGACGGGTAAAACCATCCATTTTTACCACTTTCTCTAACTGATCCACACTGGATACCATTAATGGGAAAGGTTTGGAATCGGGTCTTTGCTTAATTGCTTTCAATTTATCATAATAGGCTTTAGAGCCACTGCGAATCGCTAAGCCATAAACCGTATCTGTAGGTATTGCAACTGCACCACCATCTTTTAAAATTTCAACAATAAGATTACTATCCTCTTTATACAAACGCAATGTCTTAGGCGTAATAAGAACCATGCGATCTAAGCCATTGATATCCTGAATTAAACTAATTTTTTTATCAGGGAAATAGTGCTTTGCGAGTGATACAACAGCATCACCAATATCAAAGCCAATTTCAAAGGCAATCATGCCCTGATCATTTAAGACCTTATGAGCATTTTCCAACACACTTCTGTAAAAGAATAGACCATCATCACCACCAAATAAGGCAACATGAGGCTCATATTCTAAGACTGAGCTTTGAATATGTTCCGTATCCTTAATGTAAGGGGGATTACATACCAACACATCAAACTTCATATTCTCCAACATTAAAGGCTCTAGCATATCTCCTTGATAGAATTGGACATCTGCATCTAATGATTCCGCATTTAATTTTGCTTGTTCTAAAGCTTTTTGACTAATATCAGTAGCAATCACGGGTAGATTTAGCTCTTTTGACAAGGCAATCGCAATGGCCCCACTTCCCGTAGCAACATCCACAATTTTGGGGTTTTCATAGAACATATCAATGGCCGCTAAAACATGACCTATCAGCTCTTCAGTTTCCTCACGAGGAATTAAAACATCTGGTCCCACTCCAATTTTATAGCCATAAAACCACTGATAGCCTAAAACATATCCCATAGGTTCGTTGTTTAAAATACGAGCCAAGAGTTCTTGATATTTCTTATGTAAGGATTCTTCTAAGGGTTCATCCATTAAAAGGTACATATCTAGATTATTTTCTCTGAGTAATTCAAGCATAAGAAAACGTGCAAAACCGCTGTATACACCAGCTTCTTCACACGCTATAACACCTGAGTTTATGATATCTTTTACAATCATCTTGCTTCGAGTGCTTCCTTTTGTTCTTGGGCAAGTAATGCCTCAACGATTTCGTCCAATTTTCCATCCATAATTATGTCTAACTTTTGTAAAGTTAAACCAATACGGTGATCACTCACTCTATTTTGGGGATAATTATAGGTTCTAATTTTTTCAGATCGGTCGCCACCACCCACCTTTGATTGGCGGATTTTAGCTTCTTCTTCTTTTCTTTTACGTTCTGTCTCTTCAAACACACGCGCACGAATTAATCGCATGGCCTTGTCTTTATTATCATGTTGAGAACGGCCATCCTGACAACTCACCGCAATCCCTGTAGGAACATGGGTTATACGAACGGCAGAGTCAGTTGTATTAACATGCTGACCCCCAGCTCCGGTAGCACGGTGTCTTTCAATAATAAGATCATTATCGTTAATCTCAATCTCATCATCTTCCACATCAGCCATAACTAATACTGTTGCGGTTGAAGTATGCACACGACCCATAGTTTCTGTTTTCGGAACTCTTTGAACACGGTGAGCACCTGATTCAAACTTGAAGTGACGATAAGGTTGTTCACCTTTGACCTCAAATGAAATATTTGAGTAACCTCCAGCCTCTGAAACTCGCGCTTCAAGCACTGAGACCTTATAACCCAAACTTTCAGCATAGCGACTATACATACGGTATAGATCTCCTGCAAAGATGTTTCCTTCATCACCACCTGCAGCACCACGAATCTCAATGATGGCATCATGGGAATCTGATGGGTCCTTTGGAAGTAATAACAGTTTAAGTTCTTCAGCTAAACTATCAATTTTTTCTTGATTCTCTTCTATTTCAAGCTCTGCCATTTCGCGCAGTTCTTCTTCATCAGTACTATCAAGTAAATCTTTAGCTTGATTGTAGAATGATTCTGCTTCTTGGTATTTTTCGTATGCCTCTAATGCTTTGGCATATGAAGCCTTTTCTTTCCCGATTCGGGACATAATTTTTCGATCACTTAAGACAGCTTGGTCCATCATCTGCTCATCAATATCTTGATTGCGTCTGACCATAGCTTCCAGTCTTTCTCTCATATTTTTTTCTATCATAGGGCCTCCTTTTCGATGCTGGGTTTATTTTTAATAATATGATGATGACGACAGCGCGCTTCATAAGCTTCACTGGCACCAATTAGTATAATAGGGTCATCATAAGATGCAGCAACACCATTCACAAGTCTTTGAGTTCTTGTTGCAGGTGATCCACATTGGGTGCATACAGCGGTTAGTTTAGTAACAAACTCTGCTTGAGTCAGTAGGGTAGGTATGACACCAAAAGGTTCCCCTTTAAAGTTCATATCCAATCCAGCTACCATCACTCGCAATCCCTTTGATGCAAGATAATCACAGACTTCTATAATATCTTCATCAAAAAATTGCACTTCATCAATAGCCACAACATCAATATCCTCAGTGATATAGTTAAGGATATCTTTCGCTTTTACTATCGCTTGGCTTTCAATTTTACTGCCAGCATGCGAAACAACATAGTCATTTGCATAGCGATTATCTATAGCCGGTTTAAACACAATGACATTTCTTTTAGCAAATTGTAAAGTATGTACGCGACGAATCAATTCCTCCGTTTTCCCCGCAAACATACATCCCGTAATAACTTCTAAATATCCGGGATTATACTGATGATACATCATAATTGTCCTCACCTTCCGTATTTATTTTAACCTAAAAAGGTAAAAAAAATAAGGGCTTAACCCTCATTTTTAATATTGTATCGTTTATTGAATCGTTCAATACGTCCAGCTGCTGCTGCGAAACGTTGTCTTCCTGTATAGAAAGGGTGGCAATTTGAGCATGTATCAACTTTAATTTCTTTAACTGTTGAACCCACTTCAAATTCTGTTCCACATGATGTACATACTGTTGTAACCTTGTTATACTCTGGATGAATTCCTTGTTTCATAATTGTCTCTCCTTCCGCCTTGGATGGTTGTCCTATCCAAGATAAGTGCTAATCAATAATACCACTGTTTAATTGATATATCAAGCATTATCCACTAGAAAATTGAATACCCCTGTCAAAAATGACAGGGGTATAATTTTATAGTCCACACTCTAACTGCGCACTACAATTGGTGCATGTATTACAGCCACCAATTTCTTCAACTGTTCCCTCAAGACAAATTGGACAAATATCACCCAGTGATGTTCCAATATTACGATCTTGTCTATCTGAACGAAGCAATTCTTTATTCTTTTCTGAATCCTGACGTACCGTCTCTACTTTTACATCAATATCATCCAATAGGTCTTGTTGTTCCCATTGAGTTTCCTCATTAGATAATGTTAAGACCTGAGAATCACGTGATCCATCAACATAAACGGTTCCACCTTTGGCACCATTTTTATAGAGTCTTTCATAAATTCCTTGAACTTGTTTTACAGTATAGCCTTTAGGCGCATTGACTGTTTTTGAAATAGATGAATCAATCCATCTTTGAATTGTAGTTTGTGTATCCGCATGCTCATCTGGTGATAATTCCATTGCGCTCACAAAGAAATCAGGCAAGTTGTCTTTAGAATATTCAGGATGATGCGCAATAAACTCTTCCACAATGGAAGCATTCACTTCGATAAATTTACCCAAACGACCCGAACGGAAGTAAGAGAATGAGAAATATGGCTCAAGTCCTGTGGAAACACCCACCATGGTACCAGTTGATCCTGTAGGAGCAATAGTTAATAGGTGAGAGTTACGAATACCATGCTTGAGAACCCCATTTCTCACATTTTCAGGCATTTTCTTCATATAACCCGTGTTGATAAAGGCTTCCTTACTACTTAAGAAGGGGAAAGATCCTTTTTCCTGAGCTAAGTCAATAGACGTTAAATATGCTTCCTCCGCAATAGTTGCAAAGATTTTATCCACTGTTTCATTAGCTTCTTTTGATCCATAACGTTTTTTATTATAAATCAGTAGATCATGAAGACCCATGACACCCAAGCCGATTCTTCTTTCACCTAAAGCTTGTTTTCGATTCGCTTCAAGGAAGTAAGGTGTATCATCAATAACATTATCCTGCATACGAACACTGGCTCTTACTGAAGCACGCAACTTATCATATAGAATTTCTCCAGAGTCCTTATCAACAAAGTTGGCTAGATTTAATGCTGCTAAGTTACATACTGAATAAGGTGCTAAGGGTTGTTCACCACAAGGATTGGTTGCAACAACTTTTTGTCCATATGCTTTAGCATTTGTTTCATCATTAGCATTATCAATAAAGAAAATGCCAGGTTCTGCAGAGTAAGTCGCACAAAATGAGATGAAATCCCAAATGTCACGTGCTTTAACGGTACGGTAGACCTTGATTGGATAGCCCATAGCTTCCCATTCTCTAACATCCCCAATTTCATGCCATAAGCGATCATAATCTGCCTTTTGCTCCGGAGTATAGTTTTCAAGGTCTGGGAAACGGAATTGGTATTCACCATCATTATTCACTGCTTCCATAAATTCCTTTGTGAGTGTCACTGAAATATTAGCCCCTGTTAAGAAATCTGGGTTTTCTACTTCTAAGTGTCCCCCTTCAAGCAGTTTTTCTTCAGCATTTTCTTTTAACTTCACAGATGCCAAAGGACTCTCAAGAATGGTTCGGTATGTTTCTTTTTCAATAGGACTTAAGGGTGTAAACTTAAGCTTTCTTTTAGCTTCAGAAACAATTTGCTCATCTTTGGAGTTATCTACAAGCCATTTCAAAATTCGAGGATTTTGCATTTTAGAAATGATAAACTCAACAATATCTGGATGCCAATCCGCTAACATAATCATTTGAGCTCCACGTCGTGAGCCCCCTTGTTCTACAAGATGTGTTAGATTGGCAATGTCATTTAACCAAGACACTGCACCACTGGACTTACCACCCACACCTTTTGCGGGTGCAGATTTAGGACGCAATGTGGAACCATTGGTTCCCACACCACCGCCGCGTGACATAATTTCCATAATTTCTTTTCGATGATCGGCAATACCACCTCTTGAATCTTCAATATAAGGCATAACAAAACAGTTAAAGTATGTCACTTCTGTATTGGATCCAGCACCATATAGGACACGCCCTGCAGGCACAATATTTAAATCACGAAGTTCATTAAAGAACAGTTCTCCATAACGTTCTTGTTGATTCAAGTTTTCTGTTTTACTGAGCGCATAACCCACACGCTTAGCAATTTGTTCATAGTAAATTTCTAATGGTTTATCAATATTGTGGAAAGAACGTGTAATCAGTCCTGACTCCGCTTCCTCTAAATCTTCTAAGCTACCACGGTATTCTTCTTCTAGAAGAATTTGAACTACTTCATTTTCTTTATCTAATGATACAACTTTACCAATACCACGGGCAGGGAAGGTTGGATCTTCTTTAACGATGGTTACAACAATATCCCCAATCCCTAAAGTCTTAAGACTACGGTCTTTTTGTGCATAACGATCCAACATAACCAATCTTGAAACACCTTCATGAGTTATTTTGTAATCGGGTTGGATTGGGTAAAGATGCGGATAGTGTGCTTGAATATCTGCATTTAATTTTTGAATAGTATCAATACTGTAGTTCATATTTTTTCTCCTTCTTTATGTTGATTTTTAAGTAAATTAAGTACGGGTTGAAATAAAATCAAAGTCACAATGTAATTAGATATCACATGAATTAAATCAAAGTTAATGCCTTTTAACCAGTAGACAAAACTATAGTTAAAACCATAAAGTAAGCCATGATTTAAAGCGAATAAGACTCCAAAGAGAAAGCCCCATAAGCCTGAAACAATTGCCCAACCATATCTTCTTTCTTGTAATAAAGGCTTCATAAGATAGACAAGAACAACCCACAAGGGCCAAATCCATATATATCCAATAACCCAATCGCCCACACCCCAAATTAGTGCTTCAATTAGCACAAATATAAAAGAAATCATGATTGTCATATCAAAAGGCAAAGTTAATCCATATATTATCATTAGAAAAGTGACAAGCTCAACATTAGGCAGCCACATCAAAGCCATCTTCAAGGCCACAAGACTTGCACTATATAAAGCAATCATGACAATTTTCTTAGTGCTTTTCATTATTCGTATACGATATCAAATATATCATTGTCTTCAAGACCTTGAGAGTCTAGACCATTACAAAATCCTAAAGCCAAGCATTCTGAATTTGTTTCTGAGTTTATAAACCAAAATGGTGCAGTTTTTCCATTAGAAACATATTCATTAATACTTAAGATATAACGTCCCCACTCAGAATTTTTATCCCCTTCCAGAACCATTTCTAGCTTTTTGCCATTAATAGCATCGAAAACTTCTCCTAAGGTTAGCTCATCTTTGATTTCATATTCCACTTTAGCAAATTCATTATAGCCTTCATCTTCTTTTGCTTTAAAATTCAGGGTTATTTTTTTACCAGATTCTACAGGTTCCTTTGGCTTATTATTGATTGCGAAATAAAGTATAGCAATCAGTAAAACTGGAGCCACTATCTTCAATACTTTCTTCATTATTTTTCCTCATTCCTATATAAATATCAATAAGCTTATTATAGCTAATTCTTATCTCTTCTTAAACAAAATACGGTATTCTTGGCATGAAAAAACACTGAAACAAAGTTAAACGATAATTAATTAATTTTTATCATTATCTTTTTAAAATTATCACTCTGGAGGTAATAACATAAATTTCTCATTGTAGTAATTTGAATTTTGAGAGATTTTACTTTCTAAAGTTTCCATTCCCATTTCTTCAATAAGCGTTGGCGTATCACTAAATAAATTGGTTCCTAAACCCAATCTATTTCCAGGAATCTCTACACCTAAGGCAGCAAGAGTTGTTGGGAAAAAATCAATTGTCGCAAATTCTCTTTGTTCCAATCGTTTAGGATCAATATTCCTTAAATTGGGATTGATGATGGTATTGTAAATGCTTCGCGGTTGTGAGGTGATTCCTTTTGCGAAATCATGATTCATCGAAAGATGATCCCCTGTTACCACAATGGTAGTATTCTCATAAAAATCTTGTGTTTGTATCCACTGGATAAATTCACTTACTTTTGAATCTGAACATGCTATAGCATTAGCATAGGCTTCTTCGTGTGTATTGATACAACTTTCATCCGTATATCCATCCGTAAAATGGGTATCAACCGTCAACACTGTTAAATTGAAGGGTTGATCTTTAGAACTTAAATATGCCAGCTCTTCTTTAGCAAAATCAAATAGTTTTTGATCTTCAAATCCCCAAAAGACTTGATAATCTTCAGGCAGTTTACCAATCTCTTTGTAATACTTCATATCTAAAATTTTATAGTTACCATGACTACGATAATAGGTTTCACGACCGCCAAAATTCGCATCCGATCCTGCCATGAAATAATTCTCATAACCTTGTTCTTCAAGTAGCTCACCAATGCCTACAATGCCCGGTAGAAAACCAGATTTCTCACCAAATCCAGCTTCTAAGTTGGTAATGGAAAGAGGGACCCCTGATGTTTGTGAAAGTAAGCTTGCTACAGTCCAGGTGGTTCCTTTTAAAGATAGGGCACCACTAAAATCTTGAGTGTGTTTAAAGCTTATATTTTGTTCACTGAGTGCTTTTAAATTGGGGATAAGGTTATGTTGTCTGCCATCTACTTCTACATCCGAAAATCCAGTTTCCATGGACTCTAAGACCAAGTGGATAATATTTTGCTTTTCCTGAGGCCATTTTAAGTTGGCATCTTGGGGAGCAACATAATATTTTTCATATAAATCTGAGTGTTTCTGATTGTTTTTGAAAAATGAAAAAATTTGTAGCTGATAGTTAAAGTTTAAAAGGGTTAAAGCTAAAACAGAAAATATGATACCTAAAGTCCGTTTCCGAGTGAGTTTGACATGGAAATTAATCTTTGTTCCTTTTTTAATATATTTTGTTATATATATATAGTTATTCGCTGCTAGTTTTTTATAAAAGCGTGACACTAAGAAAATAAGAATATAGAAGGGGAAGAAAGTCTTAATAAAGCTAAATATCAATGCCCAATCTATATTGGCTCCTTGAGGATCAGAAAGCACTAGAAAAAGTACTTGAATAAAATCCATATGTCCAAAGTGTTTTTTTACCCAAAAAGGTAGAATTAAAAGGGTTACCAATACTGCAAACATAATCGCCCGCCGTTTAATTTTGGATTGTGTCATCTTTTATCTCCTTCTATGTCGATTCTTAGTTCCTTTATTTTATCAAATATTACGTTAATTGTGTAGACAAATCAAAAGGCTATGCCATCGCATAGCCCTTTCTTATCTGTCTCCGTTGAAGATAGAATTTTTTACAATGATGTAATCGACTTTGCGAATTGCATCAAGGTCTGTTCCACCCGCATATGAAATTGAAGATTGTAAATCTTGTGTCATTTCTCTGAGAGTGTCTTCGATATTTCCTTTATGTTTAATTAATATTTTCTTTCCTTCAACATTTCTTCTTTCACCTTTTTGGTGTTCAGATGCTGAACCATAATATTCTTTATACATTTCGCCATTGACTTCCACAGTTTTACCTGGAGATTCTTCATGACCTGCAAAAAGAGAACCAATCATTACCATATCTGCACCAAATCGAATCGATTTAGCAATGTCTCCATGATCACGAACGCCACCATCTGCAATCAGTGGTTTGGTAGCAGCTTCTTTACACCATGCGAGTGCAGCAAGTTGCCAACCTCCGGTTCCAAAACCAGTTTTTAGTTTTGTAGTACATACTTTACCTGGACCAATGCCCACCTTTGTTGCATCTGCGCCGGCTGCTTCAAGGTCTCTAACTGCTTCAGGGGTCGCAACATTTCCTGCAATAACAAATGTTTCAGGTAAGTGTTTTTTAATATGTTTTATCATGTTAATAACAGATAGAGCATGACCATGCGCAATATCGATAGTCACATATTCTGGAATGTTATTTGTTTCTTTTAGTTGGAGTACAAAATCATACTCGGTTTCTTTAACACCCACTGAGATTGAAGCGAATAAGCCTTTACTGTGCATTGTCTTAATAAAGTCAATGCGACCTGCTTCATCAAAACGGTGCATCACATAAAAGTATCCATGTTCTGCAAGCCAAATAGAAAGTTCTTCATCAAGAATTGTTTCCATATTTGCGGGAACTACCGGCATCTTAAATCGGTATTTTCCAAAAGTAATGCTTGTATCACATTCACTTCGTGAATTCACTACACACATCTGTGGTATCAATTGAATGTCTTCATAATCAAATATTTTCATTTTTGCCTCCTTGAAACCTTAACAATACTACAAAATATATGTGCTATTGTCAAAGCTTTAACCTAAGTTTCATAAATCAAAGAAAAAGTGATATGTAGTTTATCAAATTACTACACATCACTTTTAGTTTGAACGTTCTTGATAAGATTGATAAAGTGCATTCTTGGGATAATTATGGGCCTTTGCAACTTGTGATATAGAACGTGAAGGGGAGTGTCCTTCATGAATTAATTCTTCAACTTGTTGAATCAAACTATCAATCGAAATCAGTGTTTCCGATGTTTTTCCTTCAAGTACCAAAACAAACTCACCCTTTAGAGTCAACTTGCTTTCTAAAAGTGTTTTTAAGTCGGTTCGAATGAATTCTTCATGCATCTTTGTGATTTCACGAGCCAAGGTGATTTGTCGATTACCCAGGATATCAAAAATATGCTGGATGCTGCGCTCCAATTTATGAACTGAGACATAGAAAATTAGAGTATGTTTGATATCTTGAATCGCTTGAATTTGATTTTTCATGGCACTATCTTTGGATTCCAAAAAGCCCATAAAACTAAAGGGTTGTGTCACCAGACCTGAGGCAACTAAGGCGTTTAAGAAAGCACTACTTCCAGAGAGTGGAATAACATTATAGTCACTTTCTAAAACACGATTTACTAAGGTCTGACCTGGATCTGAGATAAGTGGATAACCTGCATCACTGACCAAGGCAACATTTTGATTGCGATCTAGGTACTTTAATATATTCTCAGCACTTTCTCTTTCATTATGTAAATGATAGCTCATTGTCTTTGTTTTTATTTCAAAGTGGTTTAGTAATTTCTGTGTCACGCGTGTATCTTCAGCTGCGATGATGTCCACACTCTTAAGAATTTCAATTGCGCGTGGTGTCATTTCACTCAGATTTCCAATCGGTGTTGGCACAATATAAAGACTTGGCCTATCATTTTGAAAACTTTTTTGACTGTTCATATTTATGCTCCTTTTAAATTGGATAGTGGAACATACAACCTTTCATTATTATTGGAGATTAATACTTCTTCTGAAATACAATTAAAATCTAAGACTGTATATTCACGATCTTGATAATTAACTTTGGATTTTAATTTGGGAAATCTTTTTTTGCACTGGGTATACATGTCATTTTCAAAAGCAAGACAGCACTTTAAACTACCGCATGTTCCTGTGAGTGATTCATTTTTTAAAGTGAGCATTTGATTGCGCGCCATATGAATCGTAATGCTTTCAAAGGATCGTTTGAAACTGCAGCACCCTTCTCGACCACAACTACCTAAACAACCAATCATTTGCGCATAATCTCTTGCGCCAAGCTGCTTAAGTTCAATTCTAGTTTTTAGGTCTTGGGAAAGATCACGCAGTAAGTCTCTAAAATCAATGCGCTTATCTGAGAGATATTGTACAAAAACCTTAGATCTATCCATGTTATAATGGACCGAAAGTAACTTCATTTCCAGTTTATGTTGCTGGATACGCGCTTTAATCTGCTGTGCTGAACTCTCAGCTATTTCCAGATTGTGCCAATAACTTTCTATATCTTGTGCACTTGCATAAGAAATGATACTACCCATACTTTCCATTGGATGCATTTCTCGTTTGATAGTTGCGAGTTCCAAGCCTCTTTCTGATTCCACTAGGATATCATGGTCTTTTTTATAGGCTTGTTGAGACTCGAAAATATCTGCAAAATCTGTCCCTTTAAGATTTACCAAATAGTAAAACATATTATTCCCCCTTGTTTAATTCATAAACAAATTGATCAATCAGCATACTACTAATCACTCCTGGTCTAATACGATCTTTTATCTTCATACTCAATCTAAGAAGTTTGAGATCGTGAATGCTGATTTGAACTGCGTCATCCATTCCTTGAATTGAATAGGTCATTTCATGGAGTTCACATAGCCATTGAATGGCTTTTAAGTGATACTTATTAACTTTAATACCATCAACTTGTAGTTTAATTCCCGCTTCTACATATTTTTTTTGTTGATAGAGTTTTTTCATTGTATTAAAAGTATCGACAACTTGATGAAACATTGGATCATCATGAATCGCAATGGCTTCTTCATATGATGTTGCGATGGTAGATAAGGCTTTAGCATTAAAGCTATCGATTCCTTCTTCAACAAGTTTACTTTCTAAATATTTTTTATCAACAGGTTCTAGATTTAAAATTAAACAACGTGACTTAATTGTTTCTAAAACTTTATTGATATTAGAAGTGGTTAATATCGCAACGATATTGGACTCAGGTTCTTCTAGGAATTTAAGAAAACTATTCATTGCTTGAGGTGAGGATTTATCTACATCTTCAATAACATACACTTTATGGCTCACATTTTCGAGACTGGTTTGAATGAAACGTGATTTGATATTTAGAACATCTTCTTTTTTAATTGATTTTTCTTGGCCAGATATAAAGACATAATCTCCATGGTTTTGATGGATTATTTTCTTACATGCATCACATTCATTACAAGGTTTGTGTTGATAGTTTTGACAAAAAAGACTTTGAGCCATGTACTCTGCCAGTTTTCTTGTTTCACTTTCACCCACTAAAAGATAAGCGTGCGATACTTTTTTGTTTTGAATCTGTTTATCAAATAGACGAATTATTTTCCCTTGTGTTTGACTAAGTTCCATGATTTAATCTGCTTTCAATATGTTTAATAACTTCTTTACTCACACTTTCAATCGATGCTTTCGCATCAATCACAATAATTCGTGGGTTGTCTTTAATAATCTTTTGATACCCATCATAAACTCTTTGAAAAAAAGCATCTCCTGACATTTCTAAACGGTCAAGTTGGTCCCGAGTTGACATACGGCTTAAACCTGTTTCAATATCTACATCTAAGAAGAAAGTCAAATCCGGCATATGATTATCAATCGCAAATAGATTGATATCTAAGACTTCTTGAGCACCAATTTGGCGTCCATAGCCTTGATAAGCGATAGAACTATCAATGAAACGATCGCAAAGTACTAATTTACCCAAATCCAAGGCGGGTAGAATTTTCTCAACTAAATGTTGACGGCGACTTGCTGCATAAAGTAGGGCTTCAGTGCGATCATCCATTTGATGGTGTTCAACATCTAAAATAATATCTCTTATTTTTTCAGCAATTAGATTTCCCCCGGGTTCACGAGTTAAAACTACATCACGATTTTGAAAATGTTTATATACTTCTTGAATGATGGTGCTTTTTCCACTTCCATCAATGCCTTCAAAACTTATAAATAATCCCCTCATGTTGTCTCCTGTCTTTGTTCAATTTGATGAATAAAATAGTTTATTAAAGGTCCTGCACATACCGTAAAAATAAAAGGTCCTATTTGTGCGCTGGCACCCAGATATATTGCTAGTACATAGAAAATTGCATCGATAATTAACTTACTTTTACTATAACTTAAACGCGCCATCTTCCCTAAAATTGAGATGCAGGCATCATAGGTAGAACGTCCATAGTTTTGGTAGTAGTAAATGGCGACACCTAAGGAGTAAGTTAATACTGCTAGAATTAAAGCTATAATTCTTAAACTCATCTTATTAAGTTGTGGAGCTGATAGTGTATCAATTGTAAAACTAATAACTAGTGGTGAAATAAGGGTTCCCAGATTAATTTCTTTACGATCTAGAAACAAAGGGACTAAACCTAAAGCTAAAGTACTATAAAGTGATGCACTTCCTAATGTGATATGAAATCGTATGCTTAAACCGTGCCAAAAGTAGGACAAGGGGTCGGCACCGAAATTTGACATATTTGCTAAAACAACACCCAGTCCTAAAAGAAATGACCCTAGAATGATGTTGCGTGTTTTTCTAATCTTTGTTTTCATATACTCCTCTTTATTATAGTATATTTTTTCCAACTATTGTAGTAAAAACAAAAAAGGGCTTCGTTTGCCCTTTATTCTTTTGGTTTTGGAAGAATGAATACTTGTTCATCTGATTTTGACATCAAATGTTTCCCACGTGCATAATTTTGCACATAGTCAGAATCAGCCAACTTAACTTTAAGTGCTTCTAATTCTTTGTTTTCTTCTTCTAATGTTTTGACTTCGTTTTGTATGATCACCAAATCAGCTTTAGTCTTTTGGTTTCTTATGATTTCACCAACAGCCTCTTTCAAGATAAAACCTGATGCAATCAAAAAGACGAATGTCATCAAGTGTATCATCACCTTTTTAGGTGTCAACTTTTTCTGAGTCATAGAATCGCTCCTAACCGTTTTGAAAGTACTCTAATTGTACTATCTTTCTAAATCTTTGCAAGTTTTGACACGAATCTTTCATTTTTAAAGCTCTGAAATATGCTTGTCAAAGATTAATTCATAATAGGATGGGGCATTTTTTTGCATAGTTTCACTCATATATTCTATTTTTAAACGAATGTGTCGATGTTCAAAACGAATCTCAATCACATCTCCAATTTGAACGTCACTGGATGGTTTTGCGATTCGATCATTGATCAGCACTCTATCATCTTCTGCTAATTTCTTAGCAACTTGTCGTCTTTTAATTACCTTTGAAACTTTTAAATATTTGTCTAAGCGCATATTATGCTCCTTTTTCCTTTATATTTTCTAAGATGTACAATACATCTTCAAACCAATAGTCATGAACTGGGATATCTAAACTTATCATTTTATTAAGGTACTTTATCTTAATATCATGGGACCTTTCGCTAACGACTTCAAAAAGTTGACTTCCATCCATCTTATCAGAGTACTCTGGTGTAAACTTAAGTTCAACAAGGGTCTTCTTTTCTTTAAAGCTTTCGATTCTTTCATCTTCTAGGAATATTTCTAAGCGTTTTTTCTCCATCAACATAGATACTGCATTGGGTAATTTGCCATATCTGTCCTTGAGATTTTCAAGCATTAAACTGAGTTTAGGCACTGTTTGAATTGCATTAATTTCCTGGTATAAATCAAGTTTTTCTTGATCATCTGTAGTGAAGTTATCGGGTAAATAGCCTTCAATATTGAGCTGTAGTTGAGGTTTTTCTACTTCTACTTGTTTTCCTTGTTTAATGTTTATAGCTTCTTTTAGGAGTTCTACATATAACTCAATTCCGATGGAATCAATAAAACCTGATTGATTTCCACCTAAGAGTTCTCCTGCTCCACGAATCGTTAAATCTCGCATCGCAATTTTATAACCACTGCCCAACTGAGTGAATTCTTTTATGGCCTGTAATCTTTTTGTAGCCACTTCTGTTAAATTCTTTTTGTGGGGTACTAAGAAATAAGCATAGGCGAGACGGTCACTTCTTCCAACGCGTCCTTTAATTTGGTAAAGCTGAGATAAACCGAAGCGATGTGCATTATCGACAAGAATAGTGTTAGCGTTGGGGATGTCAATTCCTGTTTCAATAATAGTGGTTGTTACCAGTACATTTACTTCTTTATTTATAAAGCGCAGCATAACATCTTCAATCTCATCTTTATCCATTTGTCCATGAACTACCGCGACCTTCGCAATAGGGACTCCTTGTTGGATTTGAGTGGCGACATTGTATATCATGTCTACGTTATTGAAGAGGTAGAATACCTGTCCTTCTCGGTTTAGTTCTTTAGTAATGACATCAAATATGGTACG
This sequence comes from uncultured Erysipelothrix sp., assembly GCA_964653415.1. Lineage (GTDB taxonomy): Bacteria > Bacillota_I > Bacilli_A > Erysipelotrichales > Erysipelotrichaceae > Erysipelothrix. The sequence continues at coordinate 25,352 of CAZZFJ010000009.1, forward strand.
TTGATCTTTTTCAATGATATAAGTCATCACTGGTAAGCGGTTTGAAGGGGGCGTGTTTAGTTGAGAAAGTGATCGAATCCCAATTAAAGACATTTGAAGGGTTCTTGGTATAGGGGTTGCTGATAGGGAGAGGACATCTATGTTGACCTTATATTCCTTAATTTTCTCTTTATGTTCCACTCCGAAGCGTTGTTCTTCATCAATAATTAGGAGGCCTAGATCGTGTGCCTTCACATCTTTAGATAAAACTCGATGCGTTCCGATAAGAATATCAACTTGACCTTGTTTAAATTGTTTAATGACTTCTTTTTGTTTTTTTGCACTTACAAATCGATTTAAAACTTCAATCTTAATTGGATAGTCTTGGAATCTTTTTGAAAAGGTTTCGAAGTGTTGTGCTGATAAAATTGTTGTGGGGCATAGAAAGATGACTTGTTTCTCATCTACAATGGCTTTAAAGGCCGCACGGATGGCAACTTCAGTCTTTCCAAAGCCAACATCTCCAATTAATAAACGGTCCATAGGAGCGCTAGATTCCATGTCTGTTTTAATCTCATCGATTGCAATTTTTTGATCGGGTGTGAGTTCATAAGGAAATTCACTCTCAAATTTCAATTGATACTCATTATCCTTACTAAAAGCAAATCCTTGCGCTTTAGAGCGAGTGGTATACAGCTGAATTAAGTTATCCGCAATATCATCAATGCTATCCTTAATGCGCTGTTGGTTTTTACGCCAAGCACTGCTTCCAAGTTTACTTAAACGGATAGCCACTGCTTCTGAAGAGATATATTTTCTAACCAGGTTGAATTGCTCAAGAGGGACAAAGAGTTCATCATTATCACGATATTGGATTCGCATAAAATCTTTATGAATCCCATCAACTTCTCTGGTGGAAATACCCATATATTTTCCAATTCCATATTGTCTATGAACAACATAATCAAAGGTATCCAAGTCATTCAATCTATGTAAGCTTTCTGCTTGGAAAAATTTAGCGTCATAGCGATATTTTTTAAAGCTATATTCAAATATTTCTTTTTTGCTGTAGATTATCGTTTTGATGTCATCGAGTATATAACCTTCATTTAAATCTTGAAGTTCAAGATAGAGTCCATTCAATTCTTGCTGTTGGAAGTTTTCATAATGAATTTTCTCTTCCACAAGATGCTTCACAAGCGTTTCATATTGTTCAACATCCACACAAACAATAACACGATGATTTTTTGCTTCGTTTTTGATAACTTTAAAGGTATCTCTTAAATCATTGGAAACCATGTTGGCTTTATGCCAAGGAAGTTTCAATTCTTTCACATGTTCATATTCAAAATGATGAATCGCATGGATCGATTCAATTTTTGATTTGTCCGCATAGAGATTATAATTCAGTAAGAGTTGGTTGGCTTCATGCTTCTCTTGTACAAAACTGACCATATCTTTAAATGATTCTTGAGTGTTTCTCATCACTGCCTCAATGGGAGATATCACCACTAGACTTTCTTCTACATAATCTAAAATAGTTTCATATCTTTCCCAATAAGCTAACAGAGGATAGTGACTTTCTTCATATTGCATATGTTTTATAAGTTCCAAATCCATCATTACAGTTTCTTGAGTTTCAATAGGAGCCTTTATAAGATCATCTTGCATTGTTTCTTCAATACTAAGAAGGTCTTCTTCTTGTAACAAGATTTCACTTGCAAAAAGTATTTCAGCACTGGATACATTGTCGATACTGCGTTGAGAGTCAATATCAAAATAACGTAAGCTTTCAAGCTCAATATCAAAAAATTCAATTCGAAGAGGGTAGGGATTTTGAATAGAATATACATCACATATCCCCCCACGCATCGCATAGGTAAAGGGGTGCTCGACATATTTAACTTTAGTATAGCCCATGTTTTGAAGTTGTGTCATCAATTGTTCTGGGCTCAATATATCTCCCACTTTTAAATGCAAACGTTTCGATTTTAATACATGTTTTGGACTTATTTTTCTTAAACTTGCACCAGAGGATACAATACAAATATCGTAGTCATTATCAATAATTTGTGATAAAGCTGCAATACGGTTGTATTTTAAGTGTTGTGAACTGGCAATCGCTTCAATTCTTAAAGAAGATTCATAAGTAAATGTTATGACATTTAAGTTTGAATCTAAATCAAGAAGGCGCCCTTTGAGGTTCTCTACTTGTATTTCATTCTCTTTCACGACAAAAATCGGTGTTTTCTTTTGAAGAAAAGCACCGTAAAGTAAAAGACTTTCTTGTGTCTCACTAAGATGAGATGCAAAGAAGTTTTGTGCCACATAGTCTTTTACTGAAGGATGTTGGCTTAAATATTCTTTTAAAAATTGCATCACTAGTTATATTTATTTTTAAGTTCTAGAAGATCCATACCTTCAATATAGTCAATTACACAATCACTTGCTTTTTGAATGGCAGTATCTTGATCGATTTTTCCTAAAACATAATCGACTGTTTCCATTATTTTATTGTTTCCAATTCCTAATTTTAATCGCAAGAAGTTTTGAGTGGATAAGCGATCAATAATATTTTGAATTCCCTTTTGACCACCCGATGAGCCTTTTTCTCTTAATCTAATTTTACCTACTTCCATATCTAAGTCATCTGAAATGACTAGGATATCGTCACTGCTTAAATTATAGTAATTTAATATTTCTAAGACAGACTCTCCAGATAAATTCATATATGTTTGAGGTTTTACTAGGATAACTTTCTCGCCTTTTACAAAAGTTTCTGCAAGAAGTGCCTTAAATTTTCTTGTAGTTAACTGGACATTAAGTCTTTGAGCAAGGTGATCAACTACCATAAATCCTGCGTTGTGACGGGTTTTTTCATAGCGTTTGCCTGGGTTTCCAAGGCCAATAATTACTTTCATACTCTCTCCCTTTAAAAAAAGAATAAGGAGACCTTATTCTTTATTTGCATCATAAATAATTTTTAAGTGACGTTTGCGACCACTGTCTTCACTCACTGTCTTAACATGAGGCATGTTGGTAAGTTCTTGGTGAATAACACGTCTTTCATCATTTGGCATAGGATCTAAAGAAGCATCGATTTTTGTACGCTTCACTTTCTTCGCAACACTTCTTGCTAGTGCACGAAGTCTTTGGTAACGTTCTTCTTTATAGTCATTTATATCCACAAAGACATAGAAACGACGTTTGAATTTGGAATTCACTACTTGGCGAATAAGTGTATTAAGACCTTGTAGTGTTTGTCCATTTTTACCAATAAGAATGCCATTATTATCTGCATTTAAGTTTACATCGAGATTGTTTTTTACAAGCTCAATTTCAATTTCAACATTCAAATCTAGACTTGTAAAGAAATTACCTAGGTAATCCTGTACAAAATTGATAACATCTTTAGGAGTAAATGCTTCAACGCTAACTGAAGCACCAAATCCTAAAAAACCTGTAGTTTCTTCAATAACATAGTAAGTAATTTCTTCAACAGTTACATTTTTTTCTTTTGCAATGGATTCAAGAACTGCTTCAAGTGTTTTTCCTGTATAAACGTTCATCATATCCTCCTTGAGTTATCTTTTTATTTTTGAGAATGGAATATTTCTACATATAAAGTAGAAATGAGTCGAGTAAAGGATGAAATTCCCCAATAAATACTCATACCAACATTCCAAGTAAATGCAAGTAGTGTAATCATACCAAGGGAGAAAATCATCATACCTTGAGTATTGGGTCCTGCTTGATCTGCCTTAGGTTTGTGACGCATCTTACGTTTTTGTAAGTACTGTGGTAAGAACATTGATAATACTTGTGCAATAATCATCACAATAAAGATTCCAATATATACTTTATTTCCTGTTTGGAAACCTTGTTTAGGGGTTCCTTTTAAAGATTGTCCTAAGAAACTTCCATTAATGAGTAAATCAGCACGTTGAACCGCTTGATACACTGCAATAATAATAGGGAACTGTAGCAATGTTGGAAGTAAAGATCCAAACATGTTAATTTCATGTTTTTCGTAGAGCTTTTGAATATCTGTACTTTCCATCATCTGAGCTTGACGATCATCGCGTCCACGATATTTTTCTTTAATACGGTTGACTTCAGGTTGAAGTGCAGTCATTTTTTGTTGTTGGATTGTGGATTTAATAGTTGAAGGTAACTTTACAAGATCAATTAAGATTGTTACTAAAATGATGGACCAAAATGCTCCCACTTTAGATGCTGCTAAGTTAAATACTTGTGCAATTGGCCAAATAATAAAAATTGCAAACCAACCATAACCTTCTTTACCCCATGGAAAAGGATCACTTAGACGAATAATATATTGGTCTAAAACTTCCTTAGTTACTGGGTCAATTACACTCTTACATCCCACAAGGAATAACATTAATCCTGCAAGGGCTAAAACTTTCCTATGTTTCTTTATAAAATTTTTCATTTTCTATCTCCTAAGCTTTGAATCGCGTCCCTTATATTTTAACTTGTTTTAACAACTTTTCCAAGTCTTTTCGATTTTCTTGAAAGCTTGAGTTTAAATAAGTTCGCTTTACCATAATAATCATATCTTGCTCGCTATTTTTAATTTCTAACGGACGGATTATCTCTCTTACTTGTCTTTTGATTTTATTACGGGTGACAGCATTCCCTATTTTTTTGGGGACTGATACTCCTACTCGGGCATAGTCTTCCGTTTTATCCTTCGTATAAACGACGAAACTTTTTGAACCTCTGAATTTTCTAAGGGATAAAATACTTTGAAAATCCTCGTTTCGTTTGATTCTATATTTCTTTTTCATAATGACAAAAAAGTCACCCGAGCGGGTGACTAATTAAGCTGATAACTTACTACGACCTTTTGATCTACGGCGTGATAGAACACGGCGTCCACCCACTGTTTTCATACGGGCTCTAAAACCATGGACCTTTTGGCGTTTTCGTTTGCTCGGTTGATACGTTCTCTTCATAGAAAAGCACCTCCAGTTCTTTTTACATTTATACGAGAGCAAATGCTTTCTAACTATATAGTAAAATTTAACTAATGTCAATAATATACACATGTTTTTAAATTTTTATGCTTAGTGATAAAAATCAGAGCAAATCCATTATAAATCTTTATTTTTTCTAAGCTCTTTTTTTTGATTCCTATTCAGTAAAAGAGGATAAGCTCTATTGTGGATAACTTGCTATAAAAACGATTAAAATGAGGATTTATTGCTAAAATGACCTCTAAAGTGATAGTTTTGTGAAATGTTATTTGTGCTGTTGATAACTTTAGTTTTTTTTCAAACTGATTTTCTCCCCACAGACTTATCCCAGAGTAAATTTACGTATGGAAAGTTATTTTGGGGAAAAGTGGATAAGTCAAAATAAGCTACTATTTACTTAGTATTTATGTGTTGATAGTTTGTGGGTTGTTAAATTTGTCCACATCTTTATCCACATTACCAACATCTGTGGATAACTCTGTATACTTTCCACTTTTTATCAACAATCAAAACTTGTGGAAAATTGGGGATAACTGCGTTTTATCCACTGTTTATGTGCTTATAGTGTCCTTTTATGTGTGGATAACTTTTTAAGCCCAATAATTTCATTTGATATCTCTTGTTTTTTTGTTATTATAAGTACACAAAGGAGGGGTAAAATGACAACTGCTAATTTGGAATTGGATAGTCTTTGGCTTGAGGTTAAAAAACTCATAAAAAAAGAAGAAGTCTTTGATGAAACTACATATCCTACATATTTCGATAAAACAAAGTTAAGAAATATTGATGGAAAAACTGCAGTAATTGCTGCAAATAACTTTTTTCAACAAAGAGTTTTGTCAGATGAGACCTCCATTATTTCAAAAACATTAGGAAAAATTTTGAATATTGATGGTATGAATTGTGAAATTATTTTAGATACAGGGAATAATTTCCATATGTTCCAACAACCTGTCATAGCACAACCCGTTATTAAAGACGATGGCGTGATTGCAAGTAACACTTTTGAAAACTTCGTCGTAGGTAATTCCAATCGTGAAAGTCATGCTGCTTCTGTTGGGGCAGCCCATAAGCCGGGTAAATTTTTTACACCCTTATTTATTTATGGAAACTCAGGCCTTGGGAAAACCCATCTATTACATTCTATTGGTAATTATGTTAAGTCTAAAAACAGTGAAGCGAAAGTATTATATATTTCCAGTTCAGACTTTGTACGTTATGTAGCAAAATCCATTCAAAATGGTAAAATTGAAGATTTTAAAGATCAAATGAATGATCTGGACGTCCTTTTGATTGATGATATACAGTTTATCGCCGGAAAAGAGAAATCCCATGAGATTTTCTTCCATATCTTCAATGAACTTGTTAATAATAAAAAACAAATTGTTATTACAAGTGATCGTTTACCTACTGATATAAAAGGTTTAGAAGATCGATTAATTAGTCGATTCTCATCGGGTCTATCGGTGGGTGTTGATTCTCCAGAGTTTGAAACAGCATTAGCGATTCTTTACATGAAGATTAGAAATCAAAGTTTGGATGAAGATTCTTTCTCAGAAGATGCCTTAACTTACATTGCAACTAATTTTTCAAAGGATATTCGTCAATTAGAAGGTGCTTTAAATCGTTTACTCTTCTTCTCAATTCAAAAAAATGAAATGGGGCCGATTTCTTTAGATACTGCACTGAGTGCATTTAAAGGTGATCATCAACCACCAAAAGAAATTGAACCTAAAATTATAAAGAAAATAGTTGCTGATTATTATGGATTAACCATTACTCAACTTACTGGTAAAGCTCGAACAAAACCCATTGCAAATGCAAGGCATATCGCTATCTATCTTACTCGAAAGCATTTAGATCTTTCTTATAGTAAAATTGGTGAAGAATATGGACGTCGAGATCATTCCACTATTATAAGTGCTTGCGATAAAATTGAAAATGGAATTAAGAATAATGAACTTCTTGCTTCAGCTATCAATGAAATCGAAGAAAAATTAAGTATTTAGTTTAAGTAGGCTTAAATAGCCTACTTTTTCTTTGTTTTTCTTCGCTAAGTTATGCTGTTTTGTGATATAATTAATATAGTATGAATAAGCATTTTAACTCAATATTTTGCTTGGTTTCTTTTTTTTAATAAAAACTAATCCACAAAGTTATCCCAAGCTTATCCCCATTAAAAAACATCGTTTTCATGGCTTAAACACAAGGTATTTATGAGTTATCCACTTATCCACACGACTAATAGTAATAAAGACACTTATAAATATAAGTAATAACAGGGAGGCAATATGAAATTTTCTATTTACAAAAATGCATTTCTTAAAGCATTGAATTCAGTTGGAGCAGCTGCTTCTGTTCATTCACCATTACCTATTTTATCTGGTATAAAGTTGAGTGCTAAAGAGGATGGCTTATGGTTACTTGCTAGTGATACCAATATTACAATTCGTGAAAGAATTGAAGTGAATGAAGATACTAAATTGGAAATTGAAAAATATGGTGAAGTAGTCTTAGATTCGCGCTATATTTCAGAAGCCGTTCGTAAGTTGGATAGCCTTTATGTTCATTTCCAAATTATTGATGGTTCTTTATCTTTGATTAGTGGAAATAATGCTGAGTATGAAATTAATGGTGTTAGTGGTAGTGAGTATCCTGATATTGATCTTACAAAAGCAGAAAAAACATTTTCCATTTCTGCTTACAAATTAAGAGAAATTATCAATCAAACAGCATTCGCAAGTGCTAGTAGTGAAGAGCGACCTATTTTTACCGGTGTTAACTTTATTTTAGATGGTAATACTTTAAATGCAGTGGCTACAAACTCCTATCGTTTAGCTAAAAAGACGGTACTCTTAGATGTCAATAACAACTTTAATATTACAGTTCCAGCATCGAATTTAAATGAGGTCGTTAAAGCTATTGATAGTAACGTAGATATTGAAATTGCTGTGTCCAATAAAGTCATTCAATTCTTTATTGGTAATAAGCTAATTCAATCTCGTTTAGTGGATGGATTATTCCCAGATATTAATCGTTTAATTCCTCATGAGTTTGCTTATGAGTTAACTGTAAATGCTTCAGAACTCATCTCTTCTATTGATCGCTCTAGTTTCCTAAAGTCTGATGGTTATTGGAATGTTCGTTTAGAAGTTAATGATGGTGAAGTTTCTATTTCTTCTAAATCTCAGGAAATTGGATCGTCTCATGAAACATTCTCTCCTGTTGATTACAAGGGGGGAAACTTTAAAATTTCCTTTAGTGGTCGTTATATGATTGAGGCCTTACGTTCCTTTAGAACAGAAGTTGTTAAGATTCTATTTGTGGGTGAAATGCAAGCATTTATTCTTATTAATCCTAATGATGATTCAGTCATTCAATTAGTCTTACCTGTAAGAACTTTTGATTAATATATTTAAACATAACAACTCAAGGTCCTCTTGGGTTGTTTTTAAATGCTTGAATTTTACTTTTAATGACTTTTACGTACGAAGTACTAGAAATAATTTAAAGTGCACCAAATCGCCTTAAAACGTGTTTAAACGTGATTTTCACTCAAAAATATGCTATAATACAAGAGGAAATGAAGGTAGATATTCATGAATGAAAAAGCATATGTTATGAACTTAGGGCAATTTTTAAAATATGCCAATTATGTAAGCTCAGGTGGCGAGGCAAAACATTTAATTCATACATTTGACATTAAAGTCAATGGTGAAAAAGACAATCGCCGAGGTAGAAAACTCTATGAAGGAGATCAAATAGAAATCGATGGAGATATTTATACATTAGAGTATGAAAATCACATCGATTAATTTACGTAACTTTAGGAATTTTGATAAACTTGAGTTAGAATTTCATCCGAATCTAAATATCTTTGTTGGAGACAATGGGCAAGGTAAAACCAATATCTTAGAATCCATTGATTATTTATCTTCTGGACGATCCTTTCGGATTTCAAGTGATATGTTATTGATTAAGGATGGTGAAGACCATGCCAAAATTGAGAGCCGTTTTGATGATGGAAGCCATATCTCAGTTGTTTTATCGAATCAAGGAAAATACCTAAAACACAATCAAAAAAGTATTAGTAAACTGAGTGATTTTATTGGTTTATGGAATGTTGTTCTTTTCAGTCCTGATGACTTGCAGTTTTATACTCAAGCACCAAGAAAAAGACGTAAGGAAATAGATTATGAACTCAGTAAAAGTTCAAAAACATATCTTCAAAATTTAGCGCAAGTTAATCAACTCGTCCAAGATAGAAATATTTACCTAAAAAAAGGCGCACACGATCCTTTGTATCTTGAGGTATTAGATCAACAAATTGCTCAATTGTCTGAGTATATCATTCATAAAAGATACAGTTTTACAGAATTTATAACAAAGAAGTCAGAGAAATACTATAATCTCTTCTCAAATACTAAGGATGCGATTCAATTTGAATATGACGCCTGTATCGCACTTGATAGTGAAAACTATAAAAGTGCACTCTTAGAAAAGATGAAGGATAGTTTACAGCGCGACAAAGATTTTAAAATGACCCATGTCGGTATTCATCGTGATGACTTTACATTTAAGATTAACGAAATTCCAGTCATTCAAAGAATGTCTCAAGGACAAAGACGAATGTTGATGATTGCATTTAAACTTTCAATTATTGATTGGTTTATAGAACAAGATAACACCATACCTATATTTTGTATGGACGATCTATTCTTTGAACTGGATAGTGAAAAAAGAAAACTCGTATTAGAGCATTTGAATACAGATGTTCAAATTTTTATAACAACAACAGATTTGGATTTTATTCAAACTGATAAAGACAAGCATATATTTGAGATAGAAAAAGGAAAAGCAACAAGGAGGCTTTAATTTATGAACGAAAAAGTACAACATTCATATACTTCTGATGACATTCAAGTTCTTGAAGGTTTAGAAGCCGTACGAAAAAGACCTGGAATGTATATTGGAACCACCTCTTCTAGAGGACTCCATCATTTAGTATGGGAAATCGTTGATAATGCCATTGATGAGGCTTTAGCAGGGTATGCTGATGAAATTACCGTTACTTTAGAAAAAGGTAACATAGTCAGCGTTCGAGATAATGGTCGTGGGATTCCAGTTGGAATTCATGAGAAAACAGGTATTTCTACAGCGGAAACTATTTTTACTGTTCTTCATGCAGGAGGTAAATTTGGTGGTGGCGCTTATAAAGTATCGGGAGGACTTCACGGAGTAGGGGGAGCGGTTGTTAATGCTCTTGCTGAATTTATGGAAGTCTATGTATATCGTGATAATATTGAATATTACTTACGTTTTGAAAATGGTGGAAATATTGCAGAATCCTTGCATGAAGTTGGAAGTACTACAGAACAAGGGACTCTTGTTCGTTTTAAGCCAGACATTGAAATATTTCATGAAGGCATTGAATTTCAACACGATGTTCTAAGAGATCGCTTAAGACAGTTGGCTTTCTTGAATAAAGGAATTAAGATTGTTTTTATCAATGAAAATTTAGATGAAGAAAATAGAATCCAAACATTCCATTACAGTGGTGGTATTAAAGAATATGTTAGATTCATCAACAAAAATAAAAATCCAATCCACGAAGAAATTCTTTATGGAGAAGAAGAGGAAGATGATGTCATAGTTGAAGTTGCTATGCAATATAATGACAGTTTTGCTCCCGGTTTATATTCCTTTTGTAATAACATCAATACCCAAGAAGGTGGAACTCATGAAGATGGTTTCAGATTAGCCTTAACACGTGTTATTAATAATTATGCAAGAGAACATAATTTTATAAAAAAAGAAGAAGAAAATTTTCAAGGAGATGATGTTCGTGAAGGATTAACTGCCATTATCTCCATTAAACACCCTGATCCTCAATACGAAGGTCAAACCAAAACAAAACTTGGAAACTCAGAAGTCCGAAGAATCACTTCTAGCGTATTTGGTAACATATTTGAACGTTACCTACTAGAACATCCAGATGCAGCTAAAATCATTGTAGAAAAGGCTATAATCGCTTCTAAAGCTAGAGTAGCAGCTAAAAATGCACGTGAACTTACAAGACGTAAAGGTGCACTAGAAATTTCAAGTTTACCTGGTAAACTTGCTGACTGTTCAAGCCGTGATGCATCAGAAAGTGAAATATTCATCGTGGAAGGGGACTCTGCGGGTGGAAGTGCCAAACAAGGTAGGGATTCAAGAATTCAAGCAATCCTACCCTTACGCGGTAAAATTCTAAACGTAGAGAAAGCAAGACTACATCGTATTTTCGATAATCAAGAAATAAGAATGATGATTACAGCATTTGGTACAGGTGTCGCAGATGAAATGGATCTAGCAAAACTTCGTTATCACAAAATTGTTATTATGACTGATGCTGATGTCGATGGAGCTCATATTCGTACCCTATTACTTACTTTCTTTTATCGATTCTTAAGACCCCTTGTAGAAAATGGTTATATATATATTGCGCAACCGCCCCTTTATAAAATATCACGCGGAAGAAAAGAAGCATACGCTTATGATGATGAGCAATTAGAAATATTGAAAGCAGAATTTGGAGAGCGTTATGATGTACAACGCTATAAAGGTCTTGGAGAAATGAATCCTGAACAACTTTGGGAAACAACCATGGATCCACAACAAAGAATCCTCATCCAAGTTCAAATCGAAGATGCTATGGCAGCCGATGAAATCTTTGAAACACTTATGGGAGATGAAGTCACCCCACGACGTGAATTTATCTTAGAAAACGCACAATTTGTTACTGACTTAGATTACTAGGAGGAATTATGGAAAACACTCAAAATGATAAAATAAAACTCATTAATATTGCTGATGAGATGAAAAAATCCTTCCTCTCATATTCTATGTCTGTTATTGTTTCACGTGCACTACCAGATGTTCGCGATGGTTTAAAACCAGTACACCGACGCATCTTATATGCAATGCATGACTTAGGAATTACAGCAGATAAATCTTATAAAAAATCCGCAAGAATTGTAGGGGATGTACTGGGTAAATATCACCCTCACTCTGACTTATCAGTCTATGATGCCATGGTAAGAATGGCACAAGACTTCTCATATCGTTATATGTTAGTAGATGGCCATGGTAACTTTGGATCTATTGATGGTGATGGTGCAGCGGCGATGCGTTATACCGAAGCAAGAATGTCTAAAGTTGCGATGGAAATGCTCCGTGATATTCGTAAAGAAACAGTTGATTTTGAACCCAACTATTCAGAGGAAGAACAAGAACCTACCGTCATGCCATCTCGTTTCCCTAATTTACTAGTAAATGGGGCATCTGGGATTGCAGTTGGTATGGCAACAAACATTCCTCCTCACAATCTAGGTGAGATTATTTCAGGTTTAATTGCCTACATTGATAACCGTGATATTACTGTTAAAGAATTAATGGATGAATATATATTTGGTCCTGATTTTCCAACCGCATCTTATATATTAGGACGTTCTGGAATCAAATCAGCCTATGAAACAGGACGCGGATCTGTAGTGATGCGCGCAAAAGTTGAAACAGAAGAACTTACAAATGGCCGTCACCGTTTGGTAGTAAGCGAAATACCTTATCAAGTTAATAAAGCAAAATTAGTTGAAAGAATTGCAGTTTTAGTAAGAGAAAAAGAGATTGAAGGAATAACGGATTTACGTGATGAATCCAACCGTGAGGGAATAAAAATTGTCATTGAACTAAGACGTGATGTCCAACCGGAAGTCATTCTAAATCAACTTTATCGTATGACCGCACTACAATCCAGTTTTGGTGTGAATATGTTGGCCTTAGTCAATAGAGAACCTAAATTGATGGGAATTCTTGAAGTCTTAGATCACTATCTCAATCACCAAATTGAAATTATTGAAAGAAGAACACGATATGATCTCAATCGCTCTGAAGCAAGAGCTCATATTTTACAAGGACTTCTTATTGCTCTGGATAATATTGATGAAATACTGCATATTATTAGAACATCTCATGATGATCCAGAAATTATTGAAAAATTTGTGAATCGTTTTGGATTGTCCCTCAATCAATGTAAAGCAATCTTAGATATGGCTCTAAGACGTCTTTCTGGTTTAGAACGCGGTAAAATTGAGGCAGAGTTCAATGAACTTCAAGTTATCATCAGCGATTTAAGAGATATCCTTGCAAATCATGATCGAGTACTCAATATCATTAAAGAAGAATTGACAGAAATTAAAGATAAATATAGTGATAATCGACGCTCTGAGATTATTGAAGCTGACATTGATATGCTTGATGAAGATTTAATTCCTGTTGAAGATATTGTAGTCGCGCTAACAGCAAACGGATATATCAAACGAACTTCAGTCGAAGCTTTCAATTTACAAAATCGTGGAGGACGTGGTGTTCGTGGTATGCAAACATATGAAGAAGATTATGTCGACCAATTTGTTGCAATGTCAACCCATGATTATCTCATGTGTTTCACCAATACAGGACGCGTCTTTAGAATGAGAGGCTTTAATGTACCAGGAGCATCTAGAACTGCTCGAGGTATTCCTGTAGTAAACTTACTCAACCTTAATGATAACGAAAGTATTCGTACCATTGTTTCCGTAAGAAAAGATGATGAAGATAGTAAGTATGCATTCTTTGTTACAAAAAATGGTATCGTAAAACGTGTAGCGTTAGAAGAGTTTGATTCAATTAGACAAACTGGTAAAATTGCCATAACACTGAGAGAAGATGACGAACTGGTTTCAGTTCGCCATACAACTGGAGATAATGAAATTTTCATTGGCGGTAAAAATGGTAAGGCCATTCGCTTCCATGAAGAGGAAGTTCGTGTCATGGGTAGAAGTGCAAGTGGAGTACGTGGATTTAATGTAGATGGATCTGAAGTTGTCGGTGTTGCTACCGATAGAGATGGTGAATACATTTTAGCGATTACTGAAAATGGTTATGGTAAGCGTACTAAGATGTCAGACTATCGTCTCACAAAACGTGGGGCAAAAGGGGTCATCACCATTAACATCACTGAGAAAAATGGAAGCCTTGTTGCTTTACGTGCAGTCAATGGAAGTGAAGAAACTTTAATCATCACTAGTGATGGTACAGTCATTCGCTCCAATGTTGCTGATGTTGGTATTTATGGTAGAAATGCTATGGGTGTCAGATTAATTAATGTTCGAGCTGATAATAAAGTAACATCAGTTGCATTATTCAGTGAAACAGAAGAAATAGAATAAATTAAAAGGTGAAGATTCCCAAAGTGGCATTTTCACCTTTTTTAGACACATATTTTTATAGTGAAATTAAAGCAATATAAGCCTTTAATTAAGCCATATTTCCATGTTTATATGAATAATTTACTCGTTTCTATTTGTAAAATTAATTATCTCTATAGACAAGACCTTAACTCAATGCAATGATTTTACATAAAAAAACGCAAGTGTTAAAAACTTGCGTTTTCGAATTAAAAATTAATCTAATTTTTCTACTTCAACCATATGAACATCATCCACTGTAAATTCTTTACCAGAATCTTGTGAATAATATGCAGCCAACTCTTTGAAGAATGGTTCAGGATCAATGACTACCTCTGGAGCAAAAACCCCTTTACGATCAATTTGATTTTTACCCATCATATAAGTTCCAATCGCTTGACCAGAATTATTATAGGCACTAGAATCTGTAATACCCATTTGAACTCTAGAAGTGATTCTAACTTTCTCGCCGTCCTTAGTTCCTTCAACGATGACTGCTTGTCCACCCCAAACACCACGATCATGCCAAATTTCATTACCTACAAAGTTTGGAGTATCTACAGGCTCAGGTGGATAAAGAGCATCTTCATGTCCTCTAGCTTCTAAACGAAGTTCCTTCATTACTGGAGGCATGATGGATCCTAAACAAGCACAGAAATCTTTTATTTTTAAATACTTAGGTAGGGTTACTGGCTCAGCATGTCCAAGATAGTAAGATTCTGCTCTTCCTAATGGTAAATCAAAATCAACCCACTCACCATGTTCTAAAGCATCAATTTCATCCCATTTCCCATTTTTCCAAATTGGAACTTTGCCTTTTCCAACATGTATTAAATGCTCCCATGCTGCGGATGAAATTAAGTTTTCCTCGCCAAGGTTTTCTAAATAAGTTCCTTTTGCTAAAACGGGGTCTGGTGTTGTGATTGCCCAAGCAACCTTCATACTATCGCATTCATCAAGCATGTCATATACTGCTTTTGCCTGAACATTTGAGATACCTGGTGTGGTTCCCATACAAATCAGTGCACTGACACCTTTTTCAATGGCTTTATCATTTAATTTCATCAATTCAATAGCAGCATCATGATCATCACAAACATCAACATAGTTTACTCCGGCTTCAATAATTGCTTCAAGAATTGGAACACCAAACTTTGTAAAAGGGCCAACACAAGATAAGACCACATCGTATTTTTGTGCTTCCTCAATTAACATTTCCTTGTTTAGAGCATCTAAATACTGAGTCTTAATTTTGGGTGATTGCAAGCGTGCTGCAACCTTCTCAACGGCCTCTAAGTTGATATCAGTCATCATAATTTCTGATACATCATCATAACGCATTAAATAACTTGCGCCACCCATAGCCATGGAACCAGCGCCACCTAAAATAAGAACTTTCATAATTTTTATTCCTCCTAGTGTTAATGTATCATGCTTCGAAGACTATATAAATCAGTTTTGATAGCGTTTTCAACTTTATTTTCTTGTTTTTGCCTGGAACTCACTATAAAGACTAAAGTATGTGAATTTATAAACAAAGTTCACATATCCAGGGAATAAGGAACATTCATTGACAGGTTGGTATTTTATCCTTATAATTAAAATAAGTCAGTGAAGGGGACAAAAGTACAATACCTTGTTTAGAGAAGTGTCGGTTGGTGAAAGACACAGAAGGTCAGTACTGGATCTACCCTGGAGATATTCGGCAAACAACCGTTACATGTTATAAGAAATGTTTCACGTGAAACATTTGAAGTAGGGTGGCACCACGATTCATTCGTCCCTAGAGGGTGTTTTTTTTATTTTATAGGAGGATTTTATATGTTAGATATAAATCTATTTAGAACACAACCAGAGCTTATTAAGGACAATCTTAAGAAAAAGTTTCAAGAAGCCAAAATTCCAATGGTAGATACCATTATTGAAAAAGATCTTGAGTTTCGTCAAATAAAAACTCGCGCTGATGAACTTCGTGGCAGTAGAAATGCCTTGTCAAAAGAGATTGGTATTTTGATGGGTCAAAAGAAACGCGAAGAAGCAGAAGCTATTAAAGCTAAAGTACAAGATATTGCTTTAGAACTTAAAGATTTAGAAGCGCAAGAAGGTCCTTTATTGGAAGGTATCCGCCAGATGGTCATGCAAATTCCAAATCTCATTGCAGATGATGTTCCGCTTGGAAAAGATGACAGTGAGAATGTCGAACTTTATCGCGTAGGTGAAGCAGTAGTCCCTAACTTTGAAGTACCCTATCATGTTGATATTATGGAATCATTTAATGGTATCGATCTTGAAAGTGCAAGGAAAACAAGTGGTCATGGTTTTTACTACCTACAAAAAGATATAGCGCGTCTTCATTCAGCTGTTACAGCCTATGCAAGAGACTTTATGATTGATCGTGGCTATGATTATGTCATACCACCTTATATGATTCGTAGTGATGTTGTAACTGGGGTTATGAGTTTTGAAGAAATGGAAAATATGATGTATAAAATCGAAGGTGAAGATTTATATCTTATTGGAACTTCAGAACACTCCATGATTGGAAAATTCATTGATACAATCAATGAAGAGAAAAATCTACCCCAAAGACTCACTTCTTACTCACCTTGTTTTAGAAAAGAAGTAGGTGCCCATGGAATTGAAGAAAGAGGCGTCTACAGAATTCACCAATTTGAGAAGCAAGAGATGGTTATCGTCTGTAATCCAGAAGAAAGTCATGAACTATTCCTAGAATTGATTCAAAACTCTGTTGATTTCTTTAGAACTTTAGATATTCCAGTGAGAGTCTATGAATCTTGCTCCGGAGATTTAGCAGATTTAAAACATAAGGGTGTTGATATTGAAGCTTGGTCACCTCGACAAAAACAATACTTTGAAGTAGGGTCATGTTCTAATTTAACAGATGCTCAAGCACGTAGATTAAAAATACGAGTTAATAAAGAGAATGGTGAACGCGTTTTCGCCCATACACTCAATAATACAGTGGTTGCACCTCCAAGAATGCTCATTGCATTTTTAGAAAACAATCTCCAAGAGGATGGTCGTGTACTAATACCAGAGGCACTTCAACCATATATGGGATTCAACAAAGAATTGAAAGCATAAAATAAAGAGACGAAAATTTTCGTCTCTTTATTTTTCTAAATGTTCAATAATTTTATTGATAACAGCATCATCTGTGTTCT
>CAZZFJ010000010.1:0-42188 GCA_964653415.1 uncultured Erysipelothrix sp.
GTAGCTTCTAAAGCTTTTTTACAATCCATCATACCTGCTCCGGTACGATCGCGTAGTTCTTTAACTAATTTTGCTGAAATAACAGCCATATTATTCCTCACCTTTCTCTGTGTTTTCTGCTCTGTCTGCGGAAGCATCATCTTGTCTTGGTGTATAACGACGTTGACGACGACGTGTATCACGTTGACGACGTTCTTCGTTACGTTGACGGCGACGACGCTCATTTTCTGCAGCTTGCTTTTCAACATTTACAATAACATCATCCATTGTAATGTCTTCTTCTTTGTCTTGATATGCTGCTGCCATTACACCACCAACTGGTTCAATCATAGCATCTGCTAAGATTTGTGTAATTAAACGAATTGAACGAACAGCATCGTCATTTCCAGGAATTGGGAAATCAACAACATCGGGATCACAGTTTGTATCCACGATTCCAAAGACTGGAATTCCTAATTTTTTAGCTTCAGCTACAGCGTTGTAATCTTCGATTGGATCGACTACGAACATTGCATCTGGAAGTTTTCTCATTTCTTTGATTCCACCTAAGAAGTTATTTAAACGATCTTTTTCTTTTAATAAAAGAGCAACTTCTTTCTTAGGATAAATATTAATAGCACCTGAATTTTCCATTTCTTCAATTTCTACTAAACGACGAATTGATTTTTGGATTGTTCTAAAGTTTGTTAGAGTTCCACCTAACCAACGTTGGTTCATGAAGAATGATCCACTTCTTAGTGCTTCTTCAACAACAATTGTTTGTGCTTGTTTCTTTGTACCAACAATTAAAAGTTTACCATTTTTCTCAGCAATATCTCGTAACGCTGTATATGCATCCTCGATACTACTTTGTGTTTGTACTAAATCGATGATATATACTCGATTTTTCTCTCCATAGATATAGGGTTTCATTTTTGGATTCCAACGTCTTGTTTGGTGTCCGTATTGAACCGCTCCTTCTAGTAATTGTCTTACTGTTACTACATTTTGTGACATATAATGTCCTACCTTTCCGTTTTTCCGCCACTGCTTCTTGTAATAACAACTCAAGTATTTGAGCACGGGTTATTAGATCCACAGTGTGAGAATGGGCTTTTTAGCCATTTACTATTCTATCATGTGTAATGGAAGAAATCAAATAATTAATCCTTTGTAAGAAAAACTATCCTATCTTCATTGCAATTCATCAAAAAGCCTTTAAATAATATCTAAAATCATTTTCAAAGCATGAGAGACGGATAAAGAACGAATACGAGATCTATCGCTTTGATAGGATCGTGATAACATTAATTGCTTCGTTATGGTCGCATCCTTTGTTTTAACACAAATGTACACTAAGCCTACTGGTTTCGAATGGGTTCCTCCTGTAGGTCCTGCAATACCTGATATTGCTACTGCAACATTAGATGCCGATAAATTTAAAAGTGAACGCGCCATCGCTTCTACAGTTTCTTTAGACACTGCACCATAATGACTTAATAACGACTCATCCACATTAAGAAGTTTCATTTTTGCTTCATTGCTATAGGTGATTAGACCCATCTGATAGACCGAAGAACTTCCGGGTATATCTGTGATTCTTTTTCCCAACAAACCTCCTGTGCAGCTCTCTGCACTGGCTAAGACCATGTTCTTGGACTTTAACTTTTGAACAACTGTCTCAGCAAGGGTTGGTATATCTACACTATAAACAAAATCTTTAAAAGTATTCTTAACCTCATCAATGACTGGCTCAATCAATGCATAGGCTTGTGCTTCATTTTCTGCACTAGCGGTAATTCTTAAATAGATACCATCTGATCCTGAATACGGAGCGATTGTTGGATTGGTATATTCAATCATTTTATCTTTCAATATCTGTTCAACATAGGACTCTCCAATATCAAAGAGGTAAACACGTCTTGAAACGATGATGGACCCTGTCTTGTGATGGAAAAATGGCACTACCCAACGTTCGAACATATCCTTAAGTTCATGCGGTGGACCGGGCAATAACACAACAATTTGTGAGTTCTTTTCAATTAAGATTCCAGGAGCCGTACCATTATAATTCGTAAGAACTTGAGCTCCTTTTGGAATATAAGCTTGTTTACGATTATTCTCTGTTAACAGTCTTTTAGATTGTTTAAATATATCGACAATTCTTTGATAACTTTCTTCATGAAACTCCATCTCAAGTCCCATTACTTTTGCAACAATCTCCTTGGTCATATCATCATAAGTCGGACCCAATCCCCCACTGAGTAAAACAACATCTGAGCGTTCCATTGCTTGTTTAAAAAGAGTTGTTAATCGCAATTCATTATCACCTACAGTTGAATGGAAATAGCAATTAATTCCTAACTCCGCTAAGCGCTTGGAAATATACTCTGAATTTGTATCTATCACATCACCAATCAGTAACTCAGTTCCTACTGTAATTATTTCAGCTTTCATATCATACCTCCACTTATACATATATAATATCATACTATCGAGTTACTATCTTTGTGATATACTATACTCAGATTAGGAGGATTGTATGAAACTATTTAAACCACATCAAATTGGAAACTTACAAGTTAAAAACCGCTTTGTAATGCCACCTATGTGCATGTATTCAGTCCACAATAAAGATGGTATTGCAACCTCTTTTCACTTAGCACATTATACTTCGCGTGCGATTGGCCAAGTTGGAATGATTATTGTAGAGGCTACAGGAGTTTCACCTGAAGGGCGTATTACAGATTTTTGTTTAGGCCTGTGGAACGACGAGCAAAAAGATGCTTTTATACCTATTGTTAATGCAGTTCATGAAGCAGGAAGTAAAATAGCAATCCAGCTAAATCATGCTGGAAGAAAGTGTACTGCTACAGTGCCCGAAATATATGGCCCCTCTGCCTTAGCATATGATGATGTCTCAGTTATTCCCAAAGAAATGTCACAAAAAGAAATTAAACGGATGATTCAAGATTTCACCTCCGCAGCAAAAAGAGCTGATGAAGCAGGTTTTGACGCTATCGAATTACATTTAGCTCATGGATATTTACTTTCTAGTTTTATGAGTCCGATCAGTAATCAACGGATTGATAAATATCGTGATCCAAGCATACTTTATCGGGAACTTTTAGATTCTATAAAAACCGTTTGGCCCAGTGATAAACCCATTTGGATAAGAGTCAGTGCCACAGATTATGAATCCAAGGGTTATTCTACGGATTATGTCGCAAAAATGATTCAAGCTATCTTGGATGATATTGCCCTAATTCACGTTTCCAGTGGTGGTATTACCCCCACTATTCCTAAAGCCTTCCCATCCTATCAAGTCCCTTTTGCAACAGATTTAAAATTAAAAACTCAAAAAGAGGTGATTGCAGTAGGATTAATCACAACATGTGAACAAGCTATTGATATTATAGAAAATGAACGCGCTGACTTTGTCGCCATTGGACGCGCGCTGTTAAGAAATCCTCACTTTGTGCTTGAGTGCTATATAAAAACCGGACGAAATAACTTACTACCTGAAGCTTATAAACGTGGCTTTAGATAAGAAAATCCCGTAAGACAAAACTTACGGGATTATTTTTTTATCGTTTTCTAAAGAAATCAGGAATTCCACTATCGAGTTCTTCGTGTGAAGATTCTACTTCTTGTTTGGATGAAGAAGATTTTCTGAAATCTTTGGGATAAACTGGTTCTTTGGATTTATAATCATCTTGATCTTCAAATCCTGTTGCAATGACAGTAACAATCATCGCATCACCTAAGTTATCGTTAATTGCAGCACCAAAGATAACTTCAACATCATTTCCTGCCGCTTTACTAATATATTCAACCGCATCATAAGCATCAATGATACTCATTGTGGGGCCTCCAGTAACGTTTATAATTGCAGTTTTTGCACCATAAATTTGTGCTTCTAGCAATGGAGAAGTAATGGAATTTTCAGCTGCTTTGGTTGCTTTATCTTCACCATCAGCTAAACCAATTCCGATTAGGGCGGTTCCTTTATCTTTCATGACTGTCTCAACATCCGCAAAATCTAAGTTGATTAAGGCAGGAACAGCAATCAAATCTGTAATGGTTTGAACACCTTGTCTTAAAATATTGTCAGCTTCTAAGAATGAATCAGCTAAAGGCAAATTACCAATAACTTCATATAATTTGTGGTTGTTAATAATAATTAAGGAGTCCACATATTTTCTAAGCTCTTCTAAACCAGCTAGAGCATTTTTTGTTCGTTTGGGTCCTTCGAATAAGAAAGGTTTGGTAACAACACCTACAACAAGTGCTCCTTCTTCCTGTGCTAATTTAGCAAACAAAGGTGCAGCACCCGTACCCGTACCCCCACCTAAACCAGCTGTAACAAAGACCATATCTGTGTTTTTAACAATTTCACGAATCTCAGCTTCACTCTCTTCAGCTGCTTTTCGACCGACTTCAGGAATTGAACCCGCGCCACGTCCTCCTGTAAGCTCAGGTCCTAGGACTATTTTATTTTCTACAGGTGATGTATGAAGTGATTGAACATCGGTGTTTGAAACATAGAAATCCACACCATTCATACCCTCATCAACCATTCGGTTTACAGCATTACAACCTGCACCACCCACACCAATTACTTTAATTCTTACAATATCACTTCTTATCATTCTATTATCCTCCCATTTATTCTGCGAATAGATCTTTAATTTTCTTCGTGAAATTTGCTGTGGATGACTTTGAAGCATCCTTCGCCTCTTTTTCTTTATATATCATCTTAGTATAAAACTCTTTTTCATTGATACTAGATAAATTTCTTTCCCTAAATGGCGCATTATCTTTATAATAGTAAAACGCACCAATAATAGTAGAGAAAGCAGGATTCTTAACACCAAAGGTACTCGGAGCATAAAGTGACACTTCTTTTTTAGAAAGAGTCTTTAAACCTTCTACTAATCCTTGAGTAACACTCGATTCACCCGTTAGAATGAACTGTGCATCACCATGTTCGAAAATTGGTTTTGATGTTTCATAGATATCATTTAATAAATGAATAATATCTTTTCCAACATATTCTAATATCTCATATTTGCTTAAAGTATAATCTTTTGACTTACTTGACCATGCAAAGATGGGGTCCTTACTGACACCAACTTCACTAACATCTAAATTCATGTAGATAAGACGTTCTATAACATCATCAGAGAAGCCATATAAGGAGCGCATTTTATCAAAAATTGTACCAAAATGGCTACTTAAATATACATTGGACAAGAGCTGTCCTTTATTAAATAAACTCAATTTAGTGTGACATCTCTCCAAAGTAACCGCAATGATAGGGTTATGAATGGATTTTTCAAGCAAGGCTGCTTCTTTAGCTAAGGCAAGATCATTTAAAACAATATCCATAACCTCTAAACCTGTACTCTCAACAACACGTAAGTAATCAAATATAACATCTTTATCACTATAATAGCGTGTTGCCTCAACACTGATAGTATGCGCCTTTTCGTTTAAAGGAATTTTGCGAGTAGCAATACCATTGATATGATATCGATTCACAAGTACATTACTCAGAATTTTATCTTCTAGCAAGGTATCTTTAGAAAGTTGCTTATATGCATTCTCTAAATCCTCTTTATGAACTATTTGATTTATTAAAACAGATTGCAAATCTTGGTTCACTTTTAATTCAACAGCAGGGATCACCATTAAAACGGAAGTAATCTGACTTCCGATATTTTTCGATGCATTCGCAACACTTTTCAATATTGCTTCACGCACACTATTTGAGTTAGTAATTTTAAAATTTTGAATCCCTTGATGTCTAACCCGTTCTATCTTTAAGATGTTTAATCTCCCATTGAAGAACTGGCCAACGATTAAACGAACTTCATGCTCTTGAATTTCAAGGGCTGCAATAATTCTTTTTTCCAAATCGTGACCTCCTAGTATTATATATAATACTATCATAGATAGCATTATTTATAAAGAAGGAAAAACCATATTGTCATCAATTTTTCTTGTTGGCACTTTAATGGATAAATTGTCCAGTTCTATGTTAATATGATTTTATTCTGATCTAATATCTATATTAAAATTATTATTTATTTCAATTTAAGTGTTGAACTTATGATAATGATATGTTATGATAACTTAGCAATTCAGGACGAAAGGGGGTTACGGTATGCCTAGACAATGCTCCGTATCCGGTAAAAAAGGTATGACTGGAAACAAGCGATCACATTCACTTCACGCAACGCGTCGTAATTGGAATGTAAACTTACAAAAAGCGACAATTATGGTGGATGGAAAACCCCAACGTGTCCGTATTTCCGCTCGCGCCTTAAAAACATTAAAAGCTCAAGCAGCAAAATAAAAACGGGTCCCCCGTTTTTTTTTATACTCATGCAAGTGATAAGTCTTCTAAAAGTGACCTATCGCTTTTTTTGTACTTTATTCAAAATAAAAAGAATGATACTAAAAACGAAGTGTCATTCTTGATTAATGTGAGTTTAATATTTATATTACAATAATGAAGCAACTTTCTTTTCGATGTCTTCACCAAAAATATAGGATCCTGCCACAAGGACATCAGCACCATTGTTACGGCAATTTTTACCAGTAACATCATTGATACCACCATCAACAGAGATTAAATAACCATATTTATTTAAACGACGTAGTTCATCAAATTTACGAATACGTTCTAACATAGATGGAATAAATTTTTGACCGCCAAATCCAGGCTCAACACTCATTACCAATACTAAATCAACATATTTCAAATAAGGGATTGCAAGATCAATTGGAGTTGAAGGACGTAAAGAAATACCTGCTTTAATTCCTTTTTCATGAAGATACTCAATCGCCTTAATCCCAGACTCAACGGTATCAAATGTTTCAATATGAACTGTAATTGCATCGGCCCCTGCTTTAATAAAGGCATCAAAATATTTTTTTGGATTGACAATCATCAAGTGAACATCCATAAAAGTATCGGTTATATCTGTAATTTGCTTTAAGATTCCTGGACCAAAACTTATATTATCTACGAAAACTCCATCCATAACATCATAATGGAACCATTTGGCCCCCGTTTCTGCACGCTTAATTTGCATACTCATCTGCTTAAAATCTAATGATAATAAGGATGGCGCTACTATTTTAGTCATGTTTATCCTCCTTGGTTAATGCTAAACTTTCTAAATAGTGTTCATATCTTTGTTTATTAATACTGTTTTCTTCAACCGCCTTTTTTACAGCACAACCCGGCTCGCTCACATGAAGACAATCTCTAAAACGGCAAGATTGCCAATGCGGGGTAAAATCAGGAACTGTTTTGGCTAGTTTAAGGGGGTCAAGATGTTTGAAATCTAAGGAAGAAAAACCTGGAGTATCCGCAATCCAACCTCCTGCAATTTCATACAGTTGGTTATGGCGTGTCGTATGTTTTCCGCGACCCAACACCTTAGATATTTCTTGGGTCTGTAAAGCAAAATCAGGATTGATACGGTTAATCAAACTGGATTTCCCTACTCCACTTTGTCCGGCTAAGACAGTAATTTTATCTTTAAAGATTTGAGTGAATTGTGTATCCTGATTGTTTCGATTGCTAGTGTAAACTTCATAACCTGATTTAAGATAAGCATCAATAATTTTTTGAATGTTTTCAACAGAATCTAAATCCGTTTTATTGATAAGAATAATGGGACGGATTCCTTCATAAGAAACTAGAAAAATTAAGCGGTCGACCAAGCGAAAAGAAAAATCGGGTTCCTTAACACTCATAACAATCAGTGCCTGATCTACATTGGCCACTAAAGGACGTATAAGGGCATTCCTACGCTCTAATACTTTTTGAATTACCCACTTATTCTCGACATATTCTAAGCTGACATGGTCTCCTACAAGGGGTCTTTGCCCTAATCGTAATTTCCCCATTGCAACAGCTATGTGAACTTCATTATCAAAACTTACGGTATATTGATTTGAAATGTTTTTTATAATCAAAGCTTCTTTAATCATTACCCTCTCCTGCTTCAGGTGGTGTTTCAAACTCTGGAATGTCAGCACGATCATAGTAATATATCGTAACCACAGAATCATCTGTTTGCTTATAATTAGAACCTATAGTAGGTGTAGTCTTAATGACAACATCATAGTTTAATGTTGAGATTTCATATTCTGTAAAGTTACTAATATCAATCTTTTCTAAAACTACTTTTAAACCAGCAGTTTCTAACTGGGCTTTAGCATCCTGGATATCAACAAATCTTAAGTTTGGTATCTGCATTTGAAGTTCAGTTGAAACAGTTAACACAATATCCTGCTCTTGATCAGGACTGATTTTTTCACCTTTGGATACGCCTTCTTGTTTTAGGATTATCCCAGGAGCAGTCCCCTTTTCATATTCATATAAAACACGAATACTCAAGCTGGTTTTCTCTTCTAATAAGGGTTTAATATCATCTATCTTTTGACCCACATAATCACCCACTTCAAAGAAACTTCCTTTTGAAATTACAAGGCTAATTTGTGAGCCCTTTTCAATTTCGGAACCCTTTTTTGGAGATGTTTCGATTATTATATCTTTGTCAAATTCTAAAGAAAACTCATAGACATAATTTGAACTGATGTGAATATTGTGTTCTGCTAAGACTTCTTTAGCTTCATCTAATGTCAAACCACTTAGATCATCCAGTACATAGACTTTAGGTTTTCCTCCAAGTAACAATAAAAATACGATGAGTAAAGCAACAGCCGATCCCATACCGATCATTATCTTGCCTTTTTTTGTTAATTTACGTTTTCCTTTAGGCTTTGTCTTAATATTTTCTAGGGTCTCCACCATCTTAGTACTATCATCATCCTCATACACTGGTTCCCATAAAGCTTCATCTATACGAGAATCATTGAGTGAAGATTTTAAATCGCGAATCATTTCATCAACATTATTATATCTGTTTTTAGTATTTTTTGCGGTAGCTTTATTAATGATATTCACAAATGAGTTCGGAATATTAGGGTTATACTCTTTTGGATTTGGAAGGACATCCTTCAACTGTTTCATGGCAATCTCAACTGGCATTTCGCCATCAAAGGGTGGTTTTCCAGTCAGGATTTCATAAAAGATAATTCCCATAGCATAAATATCAGATTGAAAGCTTGCGCCTTCACCACGAACCAATTCAGGGGCTAGGTAGTGAACAGAGCCCATAACAGAATCTACCTTAGTTAATTGCAAGGCATCTTCGGCCTGAGCAATACCAAAATCCGAAACTTTTAAAGTGCCATCAGGTTTGACTAAAATATTTTGTGGTTTGATATCACGGTGTACAATCCCTTGAGCATGTGCTTTTGAAATACCATAAGCCAATTGCAACATAAAATCGACAGCTTCTCTAAGTTCTAGACCACCACGTCTAAAGAGTAATTCCTTTGCGGTAGATCCTTTAACATATTCCATTACAATATATTGGGTGTTCTCACACTCTCCCACATCATAAACTTCAACAATATTGGGATGATTTAAACCACTTCCTGCATTGGCTTCACGTTTAAAACGTAAAAGAGCAACGGGATTATTTTCTAAATCTCCACGCAACATTTTTACAGCAACTTCTCGGTCTAATACGGTATCATAAGCCAGATATACATCTGCCATACCACCTGAACCTATTTTTTCTTTTATTTCGTAACGTTTTTTTATTTTTTTAATCATTTCCATCATCCTCAATTAATATAAACGATATATTGTCATATCCACCAGCTTCAAGTGCCAGTTTTTTCAACAACACAGAGCTTTTTTCTAATGATAGACTAAAGCTTTGTTCGACCATAGCATGAGGTACAAAATCATGAAGCCCATCTGTTGAAAGCATTAATTTTTGCCAACCATCCACTACACGGATTGTTTCAAACTGAATTGAATTTTTAATCCCAACCGCGTTAATCAGAACATTTTTACGAGGGTGTACTTCTACTTCTTCCTTGGTAATTTCATTTTGAAGGTACATTTGATAAGCGTATGTTTGATCGTGGGATAATAACTTTAATTTCGAATGTCGATATTCATAAAGTCGAGAGTCTCCAACATTAAAACCAATGGCTCGTTTTTTATATATAACTAAGGCAACAATCGTTGTACCCATCCCTTTATAGTCTACAGACTCTAAACTCTTTTCAAAAACATTTTGGTTTGCAATATCCAAAGTATTTTTAAACCATTGAATTTTAGAAAAATCTGATGATAAGTCAGGTTTTTTTGCGAAGGCTTCTCTAAAAGTATTCACTGTCAATTCACTCGCAACATCCCCTGCTTGTCCGCCCCCAATACCATCACAAACCACAGCCAAAAAAGCGTGCCCAAAGCTTTCAACTAGAACACGATCTTGATTGCTGATTCGAACCAAACCCAATTCGCTAACTGAACTATGTTTCAATGAAATCCCTCACTTCACAGTATATTTTACCATTTTTTTAAGCAATGTGCGACATAAAATCCATCTCCAGAAGTTTCGAGTGGATCAAAGGTCTTTTCATAGACCAATTCGTAGTTGGGATGACGCTTTAGAAAAGATGCTACTTGTTTTTCATTTTCTTTTTTGTTTAAGGTACAGGTTGCATAAACAAGCAAGCCTTCCACTTTAACATATTGAGCTATGTTATCTAAAATATTGGATTGAAGCTTCTGAAGATCGTCTAAATCAGAGGGTTGAATATGATACCTTAAATCATGTTTATGAGATAATACACCCAATCCGCTACACGGAGCATCAATCAGCGCCAAATCAAAGGATTCTTCAAATTGTACAGTTTGTGCATCCGCAAGAATAATACTGGCATTTTCAACCCCAGCACGTAACATTAAGTCTTCTGTAACTTTAACACGTCTTTCAACCACATCTACAGCTGTAATCCTACCGGTATTCATTAATTTATTAGCGATCCCCAATGTTTTTGTTCCAGGAGCACAACAACAATCAAGAACATGCATTCCCTTTTTAATCGGTAAAGACTCTACAACCTCTTGTGAGTTTATGTCCTGTATCACAACTTTTGCTTCATCTAGAAGTTGAGTTCTAAAAATGTCAGAAGAGACGATTTTAGGATTGTTAGCATCGAAAATATCTTTTGGAACATCGCCCTTTTTCAGTGCATTTACCCAAGCATAAATGGGCTTAACTGATTGCACATATTTTGCATAATCAATCGCAAACTGCATTGAATATTGTGATTTCAATAAGTTTAAAATCCACAAGGGCATACTATAATAAATAGAAGCTCCCTCCAAAGTGCTAAGGTCTAAGGGACGTTTCTCACGGGCTACTAATTTCTTTAAAAGAGCATTCACAAAACCGGCTGCATGGGGTTCTTGAATTTTCTTAGTTAATTCTACATACTCATTCACCAAAGCATAATTGGGAATTTCATCCATCTTAAATAACTGTGCTGCAGCCATTAACAGTATTAATTGCACTTTCTTGTTGGGTTTTCGTTGTATCAAATCTTCCAATTGATATTCTAAATACATTTTATTTTGTAAAACAGTATAGACTAAAGCAGACACAAAAGCTTGATCTGCTGGATCAAGGTTTAAGTCTTTTAAAACTAAATGAGCATGTAAATCATCATTCAGTACTTTATCTAAAACTTTATAACTTATTTCTCTTCTCATTATTACATTAGTGTCAATGGATTCACATCAACACGCAAGCCTCCTTTATTAAGCGAATAGTAAAGCTCAACTGCATGGTTCACTTCCTCTATCATAGCATCTAAATCTTTGCCTTTTAATATGATTCGAACTCTTTGAAGATCCTTTAATTTATAGAGACTACTGGGTCCCATAACATTCATTTTATCATGTTTTAGTAGATTTAAGAATGTCGTAGCATTTTCAAAAACTCGCTCTAATGCTTCGCCACTGAAAGTTATTGAAATTAAATAACTATACGGAGGATAGTTTGCGAGGGAACGATACTTCATTTCTTGATTAAAAAACCGAATATACTGATTCTTGATTCCAAATTGAACAGCGTAATGATCCTTATTGAAAGTTTGAATCATCACCTCACCTGGTTTTTCGCCTCTTCCACTACGTCCTGCTGCTTGAAGAATTAGATTAAAAGTCTCTTCAACAGACCGAAAATCTTCTCTTGCTAATGTATGATCGATATTTAGAATCCCTACCAAAGTAACATTTTCAATATCCAATCCTTTAGCAATCATTTGTGTTCCTACCAAGATGTCATATTTGTGATTTGAAAAGTCTTCTAACATTTTCTTATGAGAGCCTTTTTTACTTGTGCTATCCCTGTCCATTCTTAGTATTTTTGCTTGACTAAAATGCTTTTGTAAACCTTCCACCAAACGTTGAGTCCCCACGCCACTTCCAACAAGTTCTAGTTTTTTCCCATCACTTCCTAAAGGAATGTGCTGCGTTACATAATCACATTGGTGACATTTTAATACATTATCATGTTTATGATAGTTTAAAGATACATCACAATGAGGACACATTAAAACTTGGTCGGTTTTCTCATCCTTAAGAAATGTCATATACCCGCGTCGATTCAACAGAAGTATCACTTGCTCTTGTCTTTCTAGACGTAATTGAATTGCTTCTTTTAAAGCGGGTGTTAAAAGGGAACCCTGACCTTTATAGAGTGTTTCTTTCGTATCGATGATGCTAACTTTAGGAAAGCAATCATTGATCCGCGAAGGAAGTTCTAGCAGTGTATAAACGCCTTTGACTGCGCGTGCATAACTTTCTAAACGTGGTGAAGCACTCCCCAAAATCATGGGACATTGATGATATTTGCTTCTAAAATTTGCAACATCTAAAGCATGATAAGTAGGCGCTTGACTTTGTTTGTAACTAGGGTCATGTTCTTCATCAATCACAATTAAACCTAAGTCTTTAAATGGCATAAAAAGAGCAGAACGTGTCCCAACAACAATGGCCGTCTCACGATTTTGAACACGAAGGTATTGCTCATATTTTTCTTGATTGTTCAATCCCGAGTGATAGATTGCAACATCTTCCTTAAAGCGTGCTGAAACTCGCGCAATCATTTGCGGTGTTAAGGCAATTTCAGGTACTAGAAAAAGAACTGACTGTCCTTTCTCTATGACTTTTTCAGCTAAATGAAGGTAAACCTCTGTCTTACCCGACCCAGTAACACCATGCAGCAAATATGTATGGGCTTGATCAAGTCGTACTTGATTAATAACAGATTGTTGTTGATCACTTAATACTGGCTTTGGATATGCATCCTTTATTTCTTGAGGAACATAACGACTTTCCTTCTCTACCTTCTTAAAAATATTGCGAACTACCAAACTATTATAACCCGAATAAAACTCACGAGCATTTTTTAGAGTAACAAACTCTTTGTCTTTAAATTGTTTTATAAATTGACTCTGCATAGGCGTGAGTCTTTTATCATCTAAAGCTTGAAATCTAATGCCTGGTATCATTTTGGCTTTATGGAAATTCTTCTTTGGATTGAGTGTGTTGGGTAGAATGGTTTGTAAGCAGGAAATTAAGGGCGACACATTTCGATAACTCATATCTAAAGCTAATTGATAAAGTTCATCATTTACAATAACACTCTCATCAATAAGATCAATAATCGGAATCAGTTCAAAATCAAAATCACTGGCTTCTGCTTCATAAACACGCATAACAAAGCCAACGATTTCCCGATTCCTTAGAGTAATAGAGACTCGTTTCCCTTTAGACACATCAAAACCGTCACACTGGTAAGTTAGGTGACGATTATGAAGAAATGCATCTTGTATTAGCACATCACAAACTTTCATAGAACTCCTTTTTGAATAAAAAACAACTCAGGATTGAGTTGCTTCGATATTTCTTTTGATGATTAAGGAAACCATATCAGCAGCAAACTCGGGGTCATCGTTACAAATTACATAGCGATACTGGTTCATTAATTCCATTTCTTTTGCGGCCTTATTCAAGCGCTCATTAAGTATTTCCACTGATTCTGTTCGGCGCCCTTCCAGCCTTCTTCTTAGTTCATCCATGCTGGGTGGCACTAAAAATATGCTCAATGCATCTGGTACTCGGTCGATCACTTGTAAAGCACCTTGAACTTCTATTTCAAGTAAAACATTTTTTCCTAAGTCACGTAAACGATCCACTTCTGCAAGTGGCGTTCCATAATAATTTCCAACAAACTCTGCATGTTCCAATAGTTCACCATTGGCCATAGCACTCTCAAATGCATCACGGGATACGAAATAGTAATGTTGTCCGTCTATTTCACCTTCACGTTGCGCACGTGTTGTCATCGAGATTGAAAAAGCGAGGTTGAGATCTTCGCGTTCAATAAACAAATCACGCACCGTTCCCTTACCTACACCACTGGGCCCTGATAAAATTACTAGTAAGCCTCGTTTCTTCTTCATGTACACCATCCTTTTAAATATAATACTTACAAAAAGACTCTGTGTCAAACTTTTTAAACCATTATCCTTAAAAAGATGAAAATAGTTACATGATTTGATTTGTATCAAAATAGATGCACAAAAAATCGTTATTTTACTTTGATGTCTAATAAAAACAACAGCTCTAAACATCCAAGCCTTCACAAAAAGCAAACCATAAAAATTACACACTGTCATTTCCAACATTCATTCCTAGCGATTTATGTTATAATCAATAAATAAGGATGTGACGCTTGTGCCAATGGATGGTATTTTAATCAATGCTGTGACTCAAAATTTAAATCTTGAGACACCACTTCGAATCAATAGAATTACACAACCCTCCGCAACGGAATTTATTTTTCATACTTATGGAAAAACAAAAAAGAATCTCTATCTTTCTGTACATCCTCGTTATGGAAGATTACAGTTTACAGACTTAAAACCAAGTAGCAATATTGAAATGACTCATTTCTTAACTTTACTGAGAAAGTATTTAACTGGCGGTACAATCCAGAAAATAGAGCAATCTCATTTTGATCGTATTATTTCTTTTACCATTATAGCGCGAGATGATCTTGGCGTTTTAAAGGACTACCGCTTGGTACTTGAGATTATGGGGCGCTATGCAAACTTAATTATAGTAGGTGAAGATAATCGAATTATTGATGCCCACCGACGTCTTTCAGACTTTGAGTCGAGTGAAAGAAATATCGTTCCAGGAGCACTCTATGATTTGCCACCCAGTTTTGATAAACAAAGTATTGAAAACCTCTGCCTTGAAGATAAGTATGAATCCATTCGCAATAAGTATGATGGCATCTCCCCGATTCTTGAAAAGGAGATCACCCATCGCCTAAACTTTCAAACACCTGAAAGTATTGTCAAAGAGCTACTTCATCCTACAAAGTTATTTGTATATGAAAATGATTACCACATCATTGAATTGACCCATTTAAAGCAAGATTTCAAACAATTTGACATCATGCAAGGCTTGGACTTCTTCTATGAAGATTTGCAAAATCAAGAAAGAATTAAAAACCATACAGGTAATATCTTAAAAAGCTTACGTCGCGAATTAAAACGTTCTAAGTCTAAACTTCCCAAATTATATAGTGATTTAGAGAACGCCGAAAACTCAGAGCATTTTCGTGAGACCGGTGATTTGCTTTTCGCCTATCATGCTCAAGCTAAAAGTGGACTATCCACTATTGAGTTAAAGAATTGGGAAGGTAAAACAATAAAGGTTGAGCTAGACCCTAAGTTAAATGGTAAAGATAATGCGAATAAATATTTTAAACTGTATCGAAAGGCTAAAAATTCCCTTTCTCATCTAGAAAATCAAATTGAATTAACAGAAGCTCGTATCGAGTACTTTGAGCGCCTCATTGCACAAACAGAACTAGCAAGTGTTGAGGATGCTATGGAAATTCAAGAAGAACTAGTGAATGCTAAAATAGTCAATCCCAATAAAAAGAATCAAAAGAAAAAATCCAAAAGCAAACGACCCAATTACTTAGTCATTGAGATGGATGAAGAAACTACTATTTTTGTAGGAAAGAATAACCTACAAAACGATACCTTAACTTTTAAAATTGCTAAGAAAGATGATTTATGGTTTCACGTGGCCCATACTTTTGGAGCCCATGTTTTACTAAAAACGACTCATATAACTCAGCCAAAGCTTGAGCTTTGCGCCAATTTAGCAGCTTACTTCTCCAATGCAAGAAACAGTTCCAATGTTGAAGTACAGTATACGGAGATAAAAAACATAAAAAAAATACCGGGATCAAATCCAGGTACCGTACGCTTTTCTACACATAAAAGTTTAATAATTACTCCTGATGAAGCTATTGTTAAAGCTTATTTGAAGCAATAACTGCTTTGTAATGAGGCATGATGGCTTCGATAATGGCGTAGAACTTTTTAGAATGATTAAACTCTAATATATGAGCACATTCGTGCAGTACTACATAGTCAATAAAGTCTAAAGACTCATGAAACAGATATAAGTTAAAGGCAAGTTCATGTCTTTGATTACATCTACCGTGCATTCTTTTATACCGTCTTATAATAAAGGACGGTTTTTTTATATTTAATGTTTTCGAATAGGATTCAACTTTTTCATCAAGATAAAGATATAAGACTTTTTTTAATTCTTCTTCAATCTCAATAATTAATCGTTTTTGACTCCAAGAGGTCGGGGCATGGATAATAAGAGAATCACTCATTTCCATTTTAAATCGGTTTGCTTTTATGATTTCTAAAGATCGCATCTTACCCCATAAACGAATCTTATTGGATTCTAAATTGATTCCCATGGGTCGGTAGTCCTTTAATTTCTTTTCAACCCAATCTTTTTTAGACAAGACAAAAGCGTCTATGAAACGCTCATTCAAATGGTAAGGCGATCGAACAATCAGTTCACCATCGACAATAGATAATGCCAAAGTTTTTCGTTTGGACCTTTTAATCGTGTAGTTCATGTTTAAATTATACCATAGTTATGATATAGTTTACTATGTTAAGGATGGTATATACATGAGCGATAAAGATAAGAAAAAACGCGAAAAGCAAATTTTACAACAACAAAAATCAAATGTTATTTACGATAGAAAAGCACGCCCTTTCTATGTAAACCCACAAGAGGAAAAATACTACCGCTTAAAATCTACGGAGGAAAAGGTGTTTTATCTCTATGATGCGAAATATCTCTTCGCTATCCTTCCAGTTTTATTGTCGGAATTAGCTTTTAGAGATAAAATTTACTGGGCACTAGTGCTTACAGTTGTAATTCACGTTGGTTTTGAATTCTACTATAGACACACCCTCTCAAAACTAAACATCAGCAACAATCCCCCACAAGAGGTCGTGAGCACCTTTCATTCTTTAGCTGTATTGAAGGCAAAACGTTCTGATGGCTTATTGAAGTTAGCTTTAGGGGTGGTTATGAGTATCATGGTTTTCTCAAATCCCAACTCATTTGACATCATCAAGAGTAAAGGAATTTTACAGACCCTTGCCAATCTTGTCCCTTATTTGGCTATGGCTCTAACACTGTTACCTGCTTATGATCTTGTGATTACCAATAAATTGATTCGTAAAATCAAAAAAGACTGAAACTAACAGCTTGCACTCTTATAGTTGAGTGCAAGCTTTTTTTTATTCAAAGGACACTACACAATACCCTAAAATTTCAATTCTTTGTATTAGATATGTTTTAGAAGTGATCTCAGGATCAAATTGCCCTGTTACTAATAGATTTGTGAAATCAACATTTGCTGATAAAACTCCTTGACTTATTTCGAGTTGTTTTTCAATTTTCATAGCGCAAGCGCTACACATTAACGGACCCAATTTTATTTTAAAGTTCTGTTTCATTAGGATACTCCCCTTTGGGCTTTTGTTACTTTAAAGCCTTTATTATAGTTTTAGTATATAATAGATGGTGTAAGAAGAAATTGATTTGTATCAATTTCAAAGGAAAGGTGATCATTTTGAATGAAAATCATTTATCGTGTATAGATTTAGTACCGATGTTTAAAAACTTAAGTTATGATGAAAAAAAGGAAATCGCTTTTATATCCAAATCCAAGCACTACCAAAAGGGCGAAACAATTTATAATCAAGGATCCTTTAGTAACGATCTTTATATCGTACATAAAGGTCAAGTAAAGATAAGTCGGGTCAATAGAGATGGAAAAGAACAAGTAATACGAACTTTAGAACCTGGAACCTTTATGGGCGAATTATCAATCTTTTTAGAAGATGTTCATTCGGATTCCGCAACTGTTTTAGAAGATTGTGAGATTTGCCAATTAAATGGGGCAGCCTTTAAAGGTTTACTGAGTGAAATTCCAAGTATCTCATTAAAACTATTAAAAGAGATGTCTAAGCGTTTGGATGAAACAGAAGATACTGTTGAAAGCATTGGCACCTTAGATGTTGAGGGGCGCTTGGCCCAAAAGCTCCTTGATTTAGCTCAGGACCAAAAACAATTTACCCTACCTTATGCCAAGAAAGATATGGCATCATTATTAGGAATGAGTAATGAAACTCTATCCCGAAAATTACGAGAATTTGAAGATTTAGGATATATTAACCTCAAGGGTCAACGCCATATTTCAATTGTAGATAAAGAAAAATTGGAAGCTTTAATTTAAGCTTCCAATTCTTTTTGTTTCAATACTGACTTCAAAACCTTCATCCTGAGCGTCTACATAAATGACCTCATTATTATCAGGTTGACTTTCAATAATTTTATAAGCAATCAGGGTTTCAATTTCATTTTGAATGAACCGTTTCATGGGTCGTGCTCCAAATTTTAAATCAGAGCCCTCTTTAACAATCCGTTCAATAACAGCATCTGTATATTTTAAATCAAGATCACGTGCTAAGGTACGTTGTCTTAACTGTTCCATAAATTTGATGGCGATATCATGGAGTACCGATTCATTAAGAGCGTTAAAGACAATAATTTCATCAACACGATTAACAAATTCTGGCTTGAAGTGTGCCTTAACTGCATTCATATAATGAGCATCTCGGCTGCTAATATCTTCTTCAAAGGCATATTGACTTCCTAGATTTGAAGTCATAATGATGATGGTGTTTTTAAAATCCACTTGGACCCCTTTTGAATCCGTAATATGACCTTCATCAAGAATTTGTAGTAAAGTATTAAAGACTTCAACATGTGCTTTTTCAATTTCATCCAGTAAAACAATGCTATAGGGATGGCGTCGAACTGCTTCTGTGAGCTGTCCTCCTTGTTCATAACCAACATATCCTGGAGGTGAACCAATGAGACGTGACACGGAATGTTTCTCCATATACTCACTCATATCAAGTCGCACAATATTACTTTCATCATCAAAGAGTTGTAGTGCTAAAGCTTTAGCAACCTCAGTTTTTCCAACTCCTGTAGGTCCTAGGAACATAAAAGATCCTAATGGTCGGTTGGCATCTTGAATATGGGCTTTAGATCGTAAGATGGTATCCGATACTTTTTGTAAGGCATAATCCTGTCCCTTAACTTGTTTGGAGAGGATGTTTTTTAACTGGAGCAGTTTATTTCTTTCTGTATCGACCAATTTGGAAACATCAATTCCTGTCCATTTGGAGACAATTTCTGCGACCAGTTCCTTATCTACTATTTCTTGAATCATGCGGGAATTATCAACCATTTCCTCTTGAATCACTTTTTCTAAGTTAGGAATGGTTTCATATTGAAGTTTCGCTGCTTCTTCATAACGGGCATCATTTTGCGCCTTCTCAAGATTGAGTTTAGCTTTTTCAAGATTCTCTTTAGCATTCTTTACTTCTTCTAACTCTGCTTTTTCTTCTTCCCACTTCGTATATAAGACATGGTATTCTTGTTTTAAACTTGCAAGCTCATCCAAAATCTCATCCAGTCTTTCCAATGTTTTTACATCGGTTTCCTTGTTTAAAGCACGTTCTTCAATTTCAAGTTGCGATATTTTTCGCATCATTTCATCCAAGCTTTCTGGCATAGATTCCATTTCTACTCGAATTGAAGCACAAGCTTCATCAATTAAATCTATGGCTTTGTCCGGTAAGAAACGATCTGAAATATAGCGATGTGATAATTCTGTGGATGCAATAATGGCTTCATCTAATATTTTGACACCATGATGGGATTCAAAACGGTCTTTCAATCCACGTAAGATAGAGATTGTATCTTCGATAGTGGGCTCATGAACTTGGACTCTTTGAAAACGTCTTTCTAAAGCTGCATCTTTTTCAATATTTTGGCGATATTCATTAAAAGTTGTAGCACCAATAAGATGGAGCTCACCACGAGCTAACATGGGTTTAAGTAGGTTTGCTGCATCCATACTGCCTTCAGTTTTTCCAGCGCCTACGAGGTTGTGGAGTTCATCAATAAACAAAATAATTTGTCCTTCAGCCTCCAACACTTCATCAAGAACTGCTTTGAGTCTTTCTTCAAATTCGCCGCGATATTTCGCACCTGCAATCAAGGCCCCTATATCCAGTTCAATAAGCTTCTTTTGTTTCAAACTAAAGGGGACATCCCCTCTCATAATACGCCAAGCTAATCCTTCTACAATTGCGGTTTTACCTACTCCTGGGTCCCCTATCAGTACAGGATTATTTTTTGTTTTTCGAGATAATATTTGAATAATACGACGAATCTCATCATCGCGTCCAATAATAGGGTCAATTTTTCCTGCTTTGACCTCTTGTACTAAATCACGTCCATACTTCAATAATGCATTCAGTGTTTCTTCTGCATTTGGAGTATCGATTGTCTTATCACCACGATCATTTTTGAGTGCTTTTTGAATCTCTTTTGGATTAATTCCTTTAAGCGCCTCAATATTGGCCTCAGTCAGTGCATAAACTATGGCATACATAGAAACAAAGCTATCTTTATTTTTTTCCATATATTGGTGTGCCAGTTGTAAAACATTTTGAGCATCATTTGAAAATGATAGCTGCGCTCCGCTTGTTTTGGCTTGGCGTGATAATACCGCATCTACTTCATTAATAAGATTGGGATAGTCGTTAAAGAATTTAGCCACATCCGCATCCATTAAACTGGCTTTCAATATATGATGGGCATTAACACTTGAGTGTCCTTGTCCCATCGCAATTTGTGCGGCGTTATTAAGTATTTGTTGGGTTTTTTCTGTATAGTTTTGTGTAGTCATAGTATACCTCCTATCATCTAGCACTTAGGCAGTTAGAGTGCTAATTCTATTTTAAATTAAAAGTGACAAATTGTCACTTAAATGCATTTTTAAAACGCTTAAATACAGAATCTCCTGAATCATTCGACTGTAATTTTTCATAGAGTTCTTTATCTTGTTTACTTATTTTCTTAGGAATCTCGATTTTAACTTCGACATATTGATCTCCAACTCGAGTAGATCTGAGGTCTTTGACCCCTTTTCCTTTAAGTCTCATTTTTGTGTTGGGTTGAGTACCTGCTGGAATGTTTAAACTTACATCTCCTGATACAGTTGGAACATCAATTGTAGTTCCTAAAGTAGCATCAATCGCTGAAATAGGAACTTCTATGTGGATGTTGTTGCCTTCGCGTTTGAAGTATTTATGTGGACTGACTGTTATCTCTACAAATAAGTCGCCATAACCTCCACCATTTTCTCCACGTTCCCCTTTACCACTGACTCGTAATTGTTGTCCAGTGACAATTCCTGCTGGGACTTTAATATCGACATCAATTTGCTTAGTTACGAAACCTTTACCATGACATAATTCACATGATTTTGTAATTTCTTTACCTGTTCCATGACATGTTTGGCAAACACCAACAGATTCAAAAACACCAAAAGGGGTTCTTTGTTGTTGTGTTACTTGTCCTGACCCATGACATGTTGAACATGTTTTAATATCTTTAGAAGAGTGAGCACCTGATCCGTGGCAACGGTGGCACTCCTCATCTATAGATAATTTTACAGTTTTATCAGTACCAAAGACAGCCTCAAGAAAATCAATGCGCATCGTCATAAAGCGATCTCTTCCACGACGGGGTCCACTTTGGTTTTGACTGGAACTAAAACCGCCGCCAAAGAATTGACTGAAGATATCGTCCATTCCACCAAAGCCACCAAAACCGCCGAAGCCACCAGCACCGCCGCCATTTTGATCAAAGGCACTGTGTCCAAACTGATCATATTGAGAGCGTTTGGTGCTGTCACTTAATACTTCGTATGCTTCTTGAACTTCTTTAAATTTTGAAGCTGCATCGTCTGCTTTATTAACATCAGGATGATATTTCTTGGCTAAGCTTCGGTAAGCTTTCTTTATATCCGCTTCACTTGCGGACTTGCTGATTCCTAATATTTCATAATAATCTCTCTTCTGAGCCATTTTTTACCTCCGCAAGTTTATTTTATTAAATTAATTTTTTTCTTCAAATTCTGCATCCACAACATCATCATCTTGAGCTTGAGAATTCATATCTTCAGCACCTTGTTGGGCATACATTTGCTCAGCCATTGCTTGAGCTGCTGCTTCAAGTGCATCTAATTTTTCTTTTAACTCATCATAATTTTCGTTATTTAATGCTTCTTGTAATTCATCACGTAATTTTTCTGTTTCTGCACGTTGTTCATCAGTGATATTAGCATTTTCTTCTTCTAATGAAGCATTAACTTGGTGAATGAATTGTTCTGCACGGTTTTTAAGTTCTGCTTGTTCTTTTAGTTTTGCATCTGCTTCTGCATTTTCTTCTGCTTCGCGAATCATTCTTTCAATATCTTCTTCACTTAGTCCTGATGAGTTTTGAATGGTGATTGATTGCTTCTTATTGGTTCCTTTATCCAATGCTGAAACATTAACAATACCATTAACGTCAATATCAAAAGTTACTTCGATTTGAGGCACACCACGTTTTGCAGGTGCAATACCATCTAACTTAAAGAGTCCGAGTTGCTTGTTGTCTTTAGCCATTGGACGTTCCCCTTGTAAGACATTGATATCTACTGCAGGTTGATTATCTGCTGCTGTTGAGAACACTTGTGATTTAGATGTTGGGATGGTAGTATTTCTTTCAATTAATACAGTCATTACATTACCCATTGTTTCAATACCAAGTGATAGTGGTGTAACATCAAGTAATAGAACATCTTTAACATCTCCTGCAATAACTCCAGCTTGAATTGCTGCACCCATGGATACAACTTCATCAGGGTTTACAGATTTGTTTGGTTCTTTACCTAATTCATTTTGAACTGCTTTTGCAACTGCAGGAATACGAGTTGATCCACCCACTAGTAATACTTGGTGAATATCATTTCGTGTAAGTCCAGCATCTTTTAAAGCTTGTCTTACAGGAACCAAGGTTCTTTCAACAAGAGCTTTTGTCATTTCGTCAAACTTAGCACGAGTTAAGGTTGTTTCTAAGTGTAATGGACCTGCTTCTCCTGCTGAGATGAAAGGTAGACTAATTTGTGTATTTACAGTTGCGGATAAATCTTTTTTAGCTTTTTCTGCAGCCTCTTTTAGACGTTGCATTGCCATTTTATCTTTTGATAGATCAATACCATTTTCTTTTTTGAACATATCAATGAGGTAATCTACAACAATATGGTCAAAATCATCTCCACCTAATGTGTTATCTCCTGCAGTGGCCAATACTTCAAATGTTCCATCTGCAAGTTCTAATATTGAAACGTCAAATGTTCCACCACCTAGGTCAAACACTAAGACTTTTTGTTCTGTCTCAGTTTTATCAATACCAAAAGCAAGTGCTGCTGCAGTAGGTTCGTTAATAATTCTTTCTACTTCAAGACCTGCAATACGTCCTGCATCTGCTGTTGCTTGACGTTGTGCATCATTAAAGTATGCAGGTACAGTAATAACTGCCTTACTTACTTTTTCTCCTAAATAATCTTCAGCATAGCTTTTTAGGTATCCCAAAATCATTGCTGAAATTTCTTGAGGTGTATAGTCTTTTCCTTCAAGAGTAATTTTTTCATTGGTACCCATTAAACGTTTTACAGATAGAGCTGAGTTAGGGTTTGTTACAACTTGTCTTTTTGCTGCATCCCCTACAATACGCTCACCATTTTTAAAACTTACAACAGAAGGTGTGGTTCTGTTACCTTCTGGGTTTGTGATTACCTTTGCTTCTCCACCTTCAATAACTGCTACTGCAGAGTTTGTGGTTCCTAAGTCAATTCCTATTACTTTACTCATTTAAATGTCCTCCTTATTGACTAACTTTTACAAGACTCGCTCTTAATACGCGGTCTTTAATCATATATCCTTTTTGGTATTCTTCAACAACCATGTCGGCTTTAACGCCTTCTACCGCTTCAACCTGAAGGGCTTGATGAATGTTGGGATCAAACTTCTTATTTAAGGCATCAATTGGGGTTACCCCTTCATGCTTTAATGCATTTAATACTTGTTCATAAATCATTTCAACGCCTTCGCGATACGATTTACTTTCTTCTGTAACTTCTTGAGCTAAAGCTCTTTCTAAGTTATCAATTGCAGGTAAGATTGAATTTGCAAAACTCTGAATTCGATATTTCATTGAGAGTTCATAATCTCTTTCCTGTCTTTTCCTAATATTTTCTGCATCAGCGTAGGCTTTGAAGTAGTCATTTTTCAATTTTTCAACTTCAGCCTTTAATGCTTCATTTTCTTGTATCAGAAGTTCTGTTTCACTGAGTTCCACAGTTTCTTCTTTAACTTTTTTGTTTTTCTTTTTTGGTTTCTTTTCTATTTCTTCTTTAGTCATCAGAACCACCTTTCCCATAGACTTCTTCTATCATAGTTGTTACTAACTCAACCAATGAAACTACACGACCATATTCCATTCTAGATGGACCTACAACAACCAATCGATGCTCCTCTTCATCATCATCTAAGAAAAATGAACTGGATACAACTGCCATATCGTCAATCCACATGAGCTCACTGTGTTGTCCTTTTTTTAATTTTAGGCTATCGTGACTTTGACTCATTTCTTGCCATAAAGATGAATTCTCCAGCATATGAGTCATTTGACGTAATTTTTCTACACTCGCAAATTCAGGTTGGTAAAGCATGTTATCTTTACCACTATAATAAATTTCATCCTGAGCAAATTTCATAAAGGCATTAACAAAGGATTCAAATAAAATTTCATACTGTACCATACGTTGTGATAAAAGCGGTTTGATATTTAACATTTTATCGACAACATCGCTTAAAGGAGTTCCTTTGAGTCTATCATTTAAGATGGATGTACAAGCTTCCATTTCATCAACGGGAACTGTCTTACCAAAATTAAAGATACGATGTTCCGCATGACCACTGTCTGTAATAAAAACTGCCATAGCACTTGTTTCACTAACAGGAATCAATTGTACAGATTTGAGTGTATCCGAATTAGACGCTGGTCCTAAAACCATTGAAGTTAGTTGTGTCATTTGTGTTAATATATCTACACTTTGGCGAATGGCTTCATCAACACTTAATCTTCTATCGGAGAAAATGTTTGCAATGACGCCCTCAATCCCTTGTGAGATTTCGTTTTCCATAAAGTGCTGCACATAGAAGTGATATCCTTTACTTGATGGTATACGACCACTTGAAGTATGGGTCTTTTCTAAAAGTCCTAACTTCTCAAGATCAGACATTTCATTTCTGATGGTAGCTGAGGAATAATTGATGCCATATTTTTCAATCAGCAATTTAGATCCAATTGGTTCAGCAGTTTGAATAAACTCTTTAACAATCGCTTTAAAAATCGCAATTTTTCTGGGTGTTAGCATCCATGACACTCCTTTCTTTTATGTCCTTTTACATTCTACATCATCCTTTTAGCACTGTCAACTGTTGAGTGCTAAAAAAATAAAAAAATGCCTATTTAGACATTTTATACTGATGTATTTTAGCAAAACCATACTGCTTCTCTTTATATTTGACTACATTAGAAACGGATGCATCTAAAGTAGTAAATTTATCTGTTTCTACAATAAGAACCCCTGATTCTTTCAAAAGCCTTGATGCTAATTCAATTATAGTATGCATCGCTTCATAATCATAAGGCGGATCCATAAATATGATATCATAGGGTCCATTCAAAGTCTTTAAGACTGCCTGAGCATCGCCTTTTAATAAGTTCATTTGATTGGACAATTGAAATGATTGAATATTTTTTTGAATAACTTTTTGTGCTTGTTTGTCTTTCTCAATTAAATCAGCATGCGCCATACCACGACTAATCGCCTCAATTGCGACTGCCCCACTACCAGAGAAAACATCTAAGAAATGGCCACCATCAAAATAAGGTCCTAACTGATTAAAAAGAGCCTCTTTCATACGATCAGAGGAGGGACGTGTCGTATCGCCTTTAAGAGTATTTAAGGTTCGTGACTTCAATTTTCCTGCAATAACTCTCATACTTTAGCTTTCTTTTGATTATGTCGTGCAATAACATTTTGTGATAGACCAATCATTATCATGACTGCCATTCTACTTGATCCACCTGCCGATATGAATAATAATGGAACCCCAGTTAGTGGAATTAACGCAGTAATACCGCCAACATTCAATAGGAAATGAACAAAGAAGTAGGCAATTGAACCCACTAAAATAGCCTTATCTTTTTCTGAATCAACCAAGAATGAGTACTTCATCAATTGGTAAATTATGATGGCATACAAAATAATAATAGGAAGAAAACCAGTAATTACACCCAGTTCTTCAACAATAATTGCAAGAATTGAGTCAGACTCTGCCGCAAAAATGAAACTGAATTTCAAAAAGCCTTTACCATATCCAACTCCCCAAAGTCCTCCACTTACAAAAGCAGCCAAGCCATTAAAAATTTGAGCACTGGCTCCATGT
This sequence comes from uncultured Erysipelothrix sp., assembly GCA_964653415.1. Classification (GTDB taxonomy): domain Bacteria; phylum Bacillota_I; class Bacilli_A; order Erysipelotrichales; family Erysipelotrichaceae; genus Erysipelothrix. Next base: position 26,773 of record CAZZFJ010000010.1, read on the forward strand.
CGGTCTAAAAAAGGATTAGCACTCACACGGAAGCGATCCAACATATAATCACTTACTCCAGGTAACTTACTAAAAACATTGAGAATATGCTCTGTTCCAAAAAACAGAAGTCCAGTAAGTCCCAAAGTGAAAAGGCCTATCAAAACTGTTTGAACTTTTATTAATTCTGAATTAGCAAAAACCATTAAGGTAATCAATGCCATCATTGCAATAATCATAGCAGTTCCAAGGTCATTTTGAAGAACTAAAACGATAAGACAAATACTGACAATTATAAAGACGGGGTGCATGGCAAGATCTGTAAACTTACTCTTACCTGCCCCTTTCTCGCCCAAAGAGTGCGCTAAAACAAGAACTACCAATATCTTCATAAACTCACTGGGTTGTACCGTAGCAACCTTAAGGTGAATCCAAGCTTTTGCTCCATTGACTTCAGGAAATGCTAAAGTAAGGAGTAAGAAGATAAAAGATAAAACTAAAATAGGGCTATAATACTTTTTAAATTTACTAAAAGAAAAATATCGAGCAAACTTTACCATTAGCCAATAAGATACAATAATAAAGCCAAGTTCTTTCACAAAAACGAAGAGAAGTCGACTGGTTTCCATTGTATTTACAGTTGCCGAGGCTGATATAATCATGAACAGCCCAAAAACTGTCAAAAGTAAGACACTCGCATGAATTGATTTAGAATAGCCTTTTGGCATTTTAAAAGAGAATATAAATTTTTTCATATCTATAGTTTATCATATTAAGCATGAAAATAAATCTTAAGTCTTTAATTTTGTCTAGAATTCATATATAATTAATATTAGAGATTAGACATGAGGTATACAATGAAATATGAAATTAATATGGATACGATCATTTTGGATCCAAATCCTATTTTGCGTGCAAACACAGAAATAGTACCCCTACCCTTAAGTAACGAAGATAAAGAAACACTTGAAAAAATGATGCAATATGTTCGCGACTCCCAAGACGATCAACTTGCTGAAAAGTATAATTTACAGCCCGCAGTAGGCATTGCCGCACCTCAAATTGGTGTTTTAAAGAAAATGACTGCAATTCGTATACTTACAGAGATAGATGATGATGAATTTTCTGTTGAAGAATATGCACTTGTGAACCCAAAAATCATTGCACACAGTGAAGCAAAAGTAGCTTTATCTATTGGTGAGGGATGCTTATCCATCCGTGAAATCCATGAAGGTTTAGTTCCACGCTATCAAAGAGTTAGAATAAAAGCTTATGACATGCTGCAGGATAAAGAAGTTACCCTACAATTTACCAACTACCAAGCCATTGTCATTCAGCATGAAATAGATCATCTAAATGGGGTTTTATTCTATGATCATATTGACCCTGTGCAACCTTGGAACTCAAATAATCTTAAATTAATCGATTAGAAACGGAGAAAATAATGAAAATAAAGAAAAACGACACACTCGTTTATGCCTTAGGTGGTTTAGGCGAGGTCGGGAAAAACATGTACGTTATCGAACATGAGGACGAAATAGTCATCATCGATGCTGGAGTCATGTTTCCTGAAGAAAACTTACTGGGGGTAGATTATGTTATCCCTGATTATACCCACCTACAAAAAAATCAAAAGAAGATAAAAGCTCTTATCATCACTCACGGTCACGAAGATCACATTGGTGGTATCCCCTTCTTACTACAAAAAGTACACATCCCAATAATTTATACACCACGATTCGCACGTGCTTTAATCAATCGTAAGCTTGAAGAAAGACGCATGCAAAACAAGGTTAAGATGGTAGAAATAGATGCCACATCTAAAGTAGAAACAAAACATTTTACTTTAGGATTCTTCAATGTCATTCACTCGATTCCAGATTCACTGGGTGTCATTATTAATACACCCAATGGACGCATCGTCAGTACAGGTGACTTTAAGTTTGACCTAACACCCGTTGGTGCTTCATCAGACTATCAAATCATGTCATACATGGGTGAAATTGGAATTGATTTACTCATGAGTGATTCTACAAACTCTGAGGTTTCTGGATTTTCCATCAGTGAAAAAGATGTATCAAAATCTATCCTAGAAATCTTTCATAAAACAGAAGGACGTATCATTCTTGCAACATTTGCATCCAATGTCTACCGCGTTCAACAGATTATAGAGTCAGCCATAGCAACAGGACGTAAAGTGGCAGTCTTTGGACGTTCCATGGAGAATGTCGTTAAGATTGCAAGACAACTTGGCCATATTAAAGCCAAAGATTCACACTTCATCAGTGCCAAGCAACTGCAGCATCATCCCGCAGATAAAGTATGTATTATCTGTACAGGATCTCAAGGTGAACCCATGGCGGCATTAAGTCGTATCGCTAATGGAACGCATAGACAAATTAGTATTATGCCAAATGATACTGTCGTTTTCTCATCAAATCCGATTCCAGGTAATGCACAATCTGTCTCCCATGTCGTCAATCAGTTAGTAAGGCGTGGAGCTAATGTACTTACAAACTCTCCATTAACCTCACTTCATACCACCGGACATGCTTCAAAAGATGAACAGTTATTAATGTTGCAACTTGTTAAACCTAAATATTTTATGCCTATGCACGGTGAATATCGCATGTTGAAAACTCACAAAGAAACTGCAATGGAAACTGGAATAGCTGAAGAAAATATTTTTGTTTGCGCTAATGGTGATGTCTTAATTTTAAGAGAGAATCAAGTCTTCCAATCTGATACTCGCGTTCAAGCTGACGATATTTATGTCGATGGAAATGACGCTAGTGGCTTATCTACAGCCGTTATTAAGGATCGTAAAATCCTTGCTGATAATGGAATGGTCTCCGTCATAGTTACCATCGATTCTCGCTACAATAAGATTATAACCAAACCTACCATTGTTTCACGTGGTTTCGTATTTATCAAAGAAAATCAAACATTAATTCGTGAAGCAGAAAATGTTGTTTATATGGCATTAAAAAAGAAAATGGAAAATCGTACTACTTTTGGAGAACTCAAAAATACGATTCGTGGTTCATTAGAACCATACCTTTACAAACATACTCAACGTAATCCTTTGGTTATTCCTGTTATCTTAAACCAAAAAGCAGCAATGGAGCGTAGTAACCATGAACGAAAGAAAAAAGCGCAATAAAATCAGTTTTAAAACCTTTTTTATAAGTATTTTAGTTCTAGCACTCATAGCCCTTATTGCAGATGCCAGTTATCTTAGCTTAAGGCGCTTGAAAGTGCGTGAAGTAGTAATTAAAGATTCAAAAATACCAGAATCATTTGATAAATCAAAAATCCTAATCTTCTCTGATATTGCAAGCAATATCACTCAACTTAAAAAAGTAGAAAAGTTGGTTAAGCAAGAAGGTATTGAACTGGTTGTTTTTCTAGGAAATTTAACAGTAGATGAGGATCAAGATCTCATTGCACAAAGTTTAAAGGATATGGATGCACCCTTAGGGAAATTTGCAGTCCTTTCACCCAGCGATTACCAAAATGAAATGGAAAAAACTAAAGAACTTTTATCCATTTCCGGTTTTAGAATTCAAGAAAACACATCCATAAAGGTTTACAACAAGAAAAATGATCCCATACAATTTGTGTTTTTAAATTCTTACCATATTGATAAAGCTGAAACCGATCGCTTAAATGAAAGCATTCATGACAGCTTACTAAGTATCAGTTTTACTTATAACTATAAGAAAGGCCTCAACACCCCTTATATTTTCGCAAGTAAGTATGACAGTTCTAAAGTCAATCTTCCTTTAATCTCAGAGTTTATCTATGAGAATGAACTTATAAAGCCAATAAATTCAGTTGATGGACAACAAATCTATCTCAGTAATGGTATTAGTACTTTTAAAGAGAACTTCAGATTGTTTTCTTCACCCGATATCATTATTGTTGAATTAGAGTCTTCAAATTGAAGACTTTTTTATTAGAAAGGTCAATTATGAATAATCTAGAAAGAACACATCAATGGATGCTTCAAAGAATAAAACCTAACACTCACATAGTAGATATGACATGCGGCAATGGTCATGATACTTATTTTTTAGCCCAATATGCCAAGCGTGTCACCGCAGTTGATATCCAAATTCAAGCCATTGAAAACACAAAAAAACGCTGCGAAGATTATAGTAATATAAACTACATTCACAGCGATCATGCGCATATTGATTTTAAATCTTTAGCCCCTATAAGCGGAGCCATCTATAACTTAGGATATCTTCCAAGTGGCGATAAAAGTCTCATCACCCATACAGAATCAACCATTCTGTCTTTGACGCAATTAATCCAGTTCGTACAAGACTTTATTGTGATTACATGTTACCCAAGACATACTGGTGGATTAGAGGAAACCATTGCAGTGCAAGAATTCATTCAATCTCATCATCTAAAATATGAGAAGTTTACTTATGACAAACCTTTAAGTCCGATTACTTATTGCATCGAGATATCTTAATACAGTGAGTTCTCTTTCGTGGACTAAGCGGTCCACTGGATTTTCAGCTTCTTTCAAGGTTTCTAGCCAATAATTCAACGGTTTAAAAACAATACTATGAATGAGAATTTTCTCTTCTTCTGTTTGCTTTATTGAACCCTTATCTACTATATGACAAATATAATAACGTGAGACCGTAATCCGATGGATTAAATTATAACGCGAGATAATCATACCAATATAATCATCCACTTCACAGTGGTACCCTATCTCCTCTAGCAACTCTCTTTTTAAAGCTGTTATTGGGTCTTCCTTCCCTTCAATACCCCCACCAGGGCTCTCATAGTGGTTTCTTTTTCCAAAGAAGTCTTCACCTTTGATTCTTAACATTGCAACTTCATTTTTATCATTAAAAACAATAGCTCGCACTGTGTTTCGAGTATGAGTGAAGCCCTCAGCTTTGTATTCTGTATCGTAGAGTTCTTTAAATAACATCATAACCTCCAAGAAAAAGAAAAGACGCAATTAAGCGCCTTCACCGGTCCAGCTCCTAGCTCATGTATGGGGGGGGAATAGCTAGGAACAGTCTTTTAAGACCATCTATATTGTATAATTTATTAGGCGTTGTGTCAAATTTATTTTCATGAAAGTGATAATTATTATTAAGTAATATTCTTGAATTTTTGAATAAAAAAAAGCAAGTTCCCAATCCAACACAAACTTATAAAATTGTGTTAAAATAAAGTAACTGATATCTTAGAATAAGGATTAAATTGCTTTCATTCTTATTTATATTGAAGGAGTTCCAATATGAAAAAATATATCCTTACTTTCCTAGCATTTATCCTAATTATGGCAGTTTTTATCATAAGATCACAATCAATTAAAGAGACTCGATTCATTAATAAATTGATAAATAAGACTTATGTTCTCGAATATGGTACGGATTTTGATCTTAAGTTAGAGGTTCCCACTGTTTTTGATTTATCCAAACTTGAATATGAAGAAAACAAAAGCTATCCAAGTGTGGGCTCCTACCCTATAGAAGCCACTATAAATCATTTTAATAAGCAATGGAAAAAAGAATTTGAATTAATTATTAAAGATACTACAGCACCTGAAATCATACTCGTTAAAGAACAGTTTATTCTAAATGAGCCCTTTGATATACAGGACTATTTACATGTGAATGAATTGAGCCCATTTGAAGTCTCCATAGATGATAGTAATGTTTCATATGATAAAGAAGGTAACTATACTATTGAGCTTATGGTAGAAGACATCTATGGAAACAGAACTCAGCAATCCGTTGAAATTAAGATTAGCAATGCCTCACCCATTCCCCCTGAGAATGAAACAAGTCAAGCGACATATCGCTCAGGGCATGTAATTGTTAATAAGAAGCATGGACTACCCGCTAATTTCGCGAATAATGAAGATCCTACAGCTGCTTTAAAACTAAGACAATTAATTCATGATATGAAAAGTCTTAATTTGGAAGTTGATCTCAGTTATGCAGGGTTTAGAACTTATGATCACCAAAAAAGACTCTATGAGAGCTACATCAATACCCATGGACAAGCTGCAGCTGATATTAGCTCTGCCAAACCCGGTTATTCTGAACACCAAACGGGATTAGCCTTTGATTTAAGAGCTCCCAGCGGGTCCTTGTTGACGCGTGAAAAGGAGACAACTTGGGTCAAAGAGAACGCTCACAAATATGGATTTATTGTTCGATACCCTGAAGGTAAAACACATATTACAGGTTATAAGCATGAACCATGGCATTTACGCTACATGGGTCAGGATGCAGAAGAAATCTATAAATCTGGAAAAACTGTTGAAGAATACTTCGATATTGAAGGATAAATACTAAAAAAGGTAACAGTATTGGTGACTGTTACCTTTTAATATATCTACCAGTTTATTTTGTGGATGCTCTTGGAGTGAATAGATACGATAATTCAATTTCCTTATCATCAACTTCTTCATCCGCCAACATTTTCGTTAAAACGCGCATGGATACGGCTCCTAAATCATAGGAAGGAATCGCAAAACTTGAAAGTCTTGGACGCACCATATTGTTATATTTAGAATCAATTAAACAGACAATCTCTAAATCATCTGGAATACTTAATCCATTTTCATTAGCTGCATTTAAAGCAGAAATTGCTTGAGAATCTCTGTTCGCAATTAAGAAGTTATAAGGTAAATCCTTTATAGCATCACTAAAATAGTCATAAGAGCGGCGGTATTCATGGGGAATTTCAATGTAACCATCATCTTTAATCCCTAATTCCTTATAGGCTCTTTGAACACCTGAAATCATTTCTTGTGTCGTAAAATCGTTTACTCTATCTTGAATAACTGCAATTTTGTAGTTGGGATCTTGTTTGATTTTTTGCATGGTTAGATCATAAACCGCTTTTTCAATATCTACAAAGACAGAAGCAATCTTGTCATCAGAAATTCTATTTCCAATAATTACCATTGGATAATGATATTTACTGAGAACTGCGAGTTCTTTTTCCATAAGTTTGTCATTATAGATGATAACCCCATCAACACGTGATTTGATAATTTCATCTATTACATCTTCAATCTCTACAATACCCTCACTCATGGTATGAAGCACAATGTTATATTTATAAATCTTAGCAACATCAATCAAACCATTAATAATCTGACCTGTATACCCAAAACTTGCTTCTGGTACCAATAAGGCAATCGTTGTGGACTTTTGTAAGGCCAGTCCTTGAGCAATTGCGTTGGGCTTATATCCCAACTTATCAATAGCTGCCTCCACCTTTAAGCGTGTTTCCTCTCTAACAATCTCTAGCCCGTTAATAACACGAGATACAGTCGCTAAAGAGACACCCGCCTCCTTTGCAACATCATATATAGTTACTCTTTTCATTCACTTTCCCCTTTGTCGTTTTTTAAACCTGCAATGGCTTCTTTTATTTCTTCTGTTTCCTTTTCAAGTTGATCTTGAGTACTTTTCTCTAAATCATCAATGAAATCATTTTTTGTTTCAGCTATGGCTTCTTCAACTTTTTCTAAGTTTTCTTTATATTCATCCTTAGTTTCGTCAATTGCCTCTTCTACTTCATGATATTTATCTTTGATATCTTCTTTGATATCTTGATACTCATCTTCTACTTCGTCTTTAAAATCACTATACTTTTCTTTTAAATCATCAGAAAATTCTTCTGAATCCTCTTTAACTTCATGCCACCATTTTTTAAGAACTGTTTCACCTTTATGAAAGGCTTCCGCAGATTTTGATTTAACAGTATCAAAACCTTCTTTGACACGTTCATCTTGGGACACTTTAACAACTGCATCTTTAAGACGGGTATATCCTTTTCCTGTAGCTTCCTTAATATTAGCATAGGTTTCAGAGGCTTGGAAATCATTGACCGCTTTAGAAGTATAGTCGATAGCATCTTTAGCTGCTTCCTTCATTTCTTCAAAAAATTCCCCTTTATTGGGTGCAGAAAGTAACACTTGATATGAAGAGTCCAAAATCTCACGATTTCTTTCCAATAATATTTCAGCTCTTTCTTCTACTAAGTTATCTTTTTTGAATGAAGCGATTAATTCTAGTGCTTTGACATTCATATCATTCACAGTTGAAATGGTATTGTCTCTAAAATCAATTAAAGCTTCAGCATTACGTTTTTTAGCTATTAGCTCGTTTGATTTCCGATAGAAATCATAAATAATATCATCAATTTGATATACTATTTCAGTTAAATAATCATTATACTTACTCATAAATTCCGAAATCCTCCTCTTGTGTCTCCGTTTGTTTTGGCTCTTCTTTCTTAAAGAAATCTTTTGACCAATTTACAAGTGAATCTGAATTTTTAATGGCATAATTTGCAACTGAGCTTACAATACCCGTTGCAGATTTATTGACGGTATCTACTGTATGCGATACGCCAACAATTGTATTGAGAGGTGCATCTAGCTTTTCAATAGATTTCTGGGTAACATCAATTGTATTATTGACTTTATCAATTGTGTTGGGTAATAAATCAACCATTTTTATCAGTTTAAACAGCAAAATTGCTAGAGCTATTAAAACAATAGCACCTAATATGGGTAACAGGATGGTTGCAACTTCACTCATGGATGTTAATAAATTGTCTAACATTGTTTCACCTCTTTATATAATTATACCTTTTTATGAAAGTGTTTTCAATTAGAGTAATTCTTTTAATCGATCTTCTAGATCATATATGTTTTTTGAACTCATAAAGACAAAGACAGCAGGAGCTAATGAAGCTAGATCCGCGATATCTTCTTTTGTTTCATTGATAATTTTTGCATTCTCTATTCGATTTTGAAGATAGGTAATATCAATATCAATCCCCTCTTCATAATCATCAATACTACTAAATGGAGCTAAGTAAACAGCATCTGCTATACTGAGTGATTTTGCAAACTCATCAACAAAGTAATAAACCCGTCCTGTACGATGAGGTTTAAAAATGGCTACAATTTTCTTGTCTGGATAACGGGTACGTGTTGCTTCTAAAGTCACACGGATTTCCGTGGGATGGTGAGCATAATCATCAATAATAATATTCTCACCCAAATCGTCAATCACATAACGACGTAATGCACCAGTAAAGTTTTGGAGTCCCTTTTCAACTAAGTCTAAATCCATGGATTCATAAAGACCTACTGCAATAACAGCAAGAGCATTTAAGAGCATGTGATCCCCAACCAGTGGTAGTTTAAAGTTTTTTATGACTTCACCGTCAAATTCAAAATCAAAATGAGTTTCATTTGGAAATCTTTCGATATGACTTGCACGAATTTTATTGCCTTCTTCAAAACCATAGGTCCAAACATTTCCACTGAGTTGAAGTTGAGAGAAGTGGGGATCATCACCCCAAGCAATAATTAACTCCTTAACATTTTTGGAAAAATCCGAAAATGCACTTAAGTAATCGGCATCATCTTTAAAATAATCAACATGATCAATTTCAAAATTGGTCATAATCGCAATCGCTGGCTCATAAGATAGAAAATGACGACGAAACTCGCAAGCTTCAACAGCAAAGTAGGCATCATCTTTATGAACCTGACCTTGACCATCACCAATCAAATATCCAGTTTTTGCACTTGCTTCTAACATATCTTTTAAAAGCGTGGTCGTGGTGGTTTTTCCATGCGACCCACTCACTGCAACACTGCGATAGGATTGCATGAGCTTACCTAAGTACTCGTGATATCGATAGAATGTAATGCTTGGATTATTTTTTGCAGCTTGGATTTCTTCATGATCATCACCAAAAGCATTTCCCGCAACAACTATCATATTATCTTTGATATTATTTTTACTAAATTCTAAGATTGGAATATCAAGTGCACGCAAGTCATCTTCAGTAAAGAAATGAGTATTAATATCCGAACCAAGAACATCATACCCCATGTTTTTAGCAATCTTCGCTAAAGAGGCCATTCCAGTCCCTTTTATTCCAATAAAATATACTTGTTTATTACTCATCCTTATCCAATCCCTCTAAAAAATCATAAAGGGAGGTTTGAATTTCAGCATCGCTCTCTTCATCATCAATCATCTTTCTTAAATCTATATCCATCATTTTTTCACTTAATGTTTCTGCATGAGACTCATCAAGTTCAATATTTCCATACATTGGACTAATAATCTTTGTTAAAGTCTTACTTGATTTACTTGGAACTGAGATGGGTTCCTTTGCAAGTTCTTTTTCTGATCCGCCATGCATAGGACTCAATATATTTCTTCTTTTGTATTCCATTTTTTCTCTTTCGAAATGATGTGGTTTACTGACTCTTGAAGGTTCTTTTTTCTCTTCAATGTCAATACGATGAAAGCCTTTTGATTTCTCAGAAGGTTCTTGATCTACATTTTTTTCTTTAGATGCAAGATCCTCAACTGTTTTTAGCTCCATAGTATCCACTTTTGGAGGTACTGCTTCAGGTGCTTTTAAGACAGGTACAGAACTAATGGTCACTTCTTCTAGAACATGTTCTTCTTCCTCTAGGTTCACTTCTTCTTCTTCAAACAATAAAGTAGTCAATCTTCTAAACATTGTATCACATCGCTTTCTTAATTTTTATTTGGGTTGAGTTGCTCATACATATCTTTGATAGTTCCCGCTTCTGGGGGTGTTTGTTCAAAGAACTCCGAATAAGTACTATCATAGGTAGAGAGTTCTTTATTTGAATAGGCTAAGACTACAGCTTCTTTATCTACTACAACTGATTTTATGATACCAACCATCGTATCACTGACAATCTTTAAATGTGTTTTAGGTACAATAGAAGTGAGCTCTACTTGTTCATTATTCAAAATTACTGCATAGTAATCATTTTCAAGTTGATATATACGAATCGTCATGACATGGTTTTTATCTACAATGTCGATATAGCTTGCACTATCTTCAAAAACCGGTTCCTTAACAATAATTTTATCATCACTCTTATCATATTCAAACTTATCAGAAACAATCTTATCAACAGAAAGCGACAGTAGAACATGTTGTCTTTCAACCATCAACAAGCTTGAAGTCTGATCCGATTTCTTCACACCTGCATGGGGTGGAAGGTAATATCGATAATAGTTTTTTTTATGATTAGTACTTGTCGTTGTGGGCTTGGTAAGGCCGCTATTAAAACCATCTGCTAAACTGCTTTTTGTACATGCTGTTAAAACAAGCATGATTACAAGTAAAGCGAGTACTTTCTTCATAATTTCTCGCCTTGAACTTCTAAGAGTTTAAGAATTGCTTTTTTTGCAGCAAGATAATCATCGGTGTCCAATATGGAACTGGAAGTATGAATATTCCGAGCCACAACACAACAAGTTACAGTGGGAACACCACTATTTGATTTATGGACAATCCCTGCATCAGTTCCACCGTTTGAGAAGTAGTATTGATGTTTAATATCATGTTCCAGACAAACATCAACCAGTTCGTGTATTAGGTCTTTATTTGCAATCATGGAGCCATCCATCATACGGATTAAAACACCATCACCTAGTTTCCCTTGTGCTTTCTTATCCAGTGCATCATTTGCAGGTGAACAATCAAGAATCATCGCATAATCCGGTTGAATCATTTGGGTTATGGTCGTAGCACCACGAAGTCCCACTTCCTCTTGAGTACTGGCACCAACATACAAGTCAAAGGGTAGATCTACATTTTGTAAACTATCCAGTAAATCCAGACCCATAACACAACCATAGCGATTGTCGAATGCTTTTGCGAGTAAGCGTTTATCGCTAAGTTTTTCAAAAGGACCTTCAACAACAACCATATCTCCAACTTGGATTCCCCATGCACGTACCTCAGCTTCATCCTGAGCACCAACATCCACTATCATTTGATCAATTTCCATGGGTCTTGTACGATCTTGAGGACTCAACATGTGAGGGGGGATTGAACCAATCGTTCCCTTAAATACTTTATTATTACGTGTTGTCACATTGACACGATGGGCTAGTAAAGTTTGTGAAAACCAGCCACCAACAGGATGGAGTTTTAGGACACCTGTATCCGTAATTTGTTTAACTAAAAAACCTACTTCATCCATATGAGCAAGTACCATAACCGTTTTTGCATTTTTATTTTTTGATTTCTTATAAGCCGCAATACTACCCAATTGATCATATACAACTTCATATCCCATCGCTTCATAAGCTTTATGTAAATACGCAGCCACATTTCTTTCATGTCCACTAACACCATCGATTTGTGTTAAATCATTAAACCAATTTAATTGCTTTTCACTTAACATTTTTTTTCCTCCAAACAGCTTGATATATTCTCAGTCCTTGACTGATAAATTTTTCTTCATACTCCGTAGCTGGATCATGTTGTTTATGATCCTTGTCTTGTTTTGCATAGTCCAGTGAAACATGGATTAGCTCATAATCAAATCTTGTAAAGCTAGATAGCGAATATTCAAAAAGACCTTGATTATCTGTTTTCATCCGAATTTCACCCTGATCGCTCAGTAACTTATCATACATCGCTATCATAGAATCATGCGTTAATCGTCTTCGTGCGTGACGTACTTTTGGCCAAGGGTCTGAGAAATTTAGATAAATTACATCCAACTCCCCTTCCGCAAACATTTCACTTAAATCATGTGCATTGTCATAAATAAAATATTTATTACCATGATTCTCATATGCATCCATTTTCTTTAATGCAATACTTGATGCTGTATAATCCTTTTCTAGTGCAATTACTAAATCATTGGGGTGCTTTATGGCAAGTTGATGCCAAAACTGGCCCTTGCCTGACCCAATTTCTAATCGGATTATTTTTCTATCGAATTGGTTTTTCCATTGCCCTTTAAGCTTGTCAAATTCATTTATAATAATCGAATCGTTTTGCTCAAAAACCTCTGAGCTCCACTTTTTCTTTCTTAATCTCATTTTATCATCCTTTTATCTATATTATTGTATCATATTGCAAAGAAATTTCGACTTTTCTGAGGCGCTTTTTTCATAATTTTCATAAATTGTTTCATAAATGTGTTAAAATCAAGATATGAAGAATAAAATCAAAGCCGCCGGGATTGTGGTAGAGTATAATCCATTTCATAATGGACATATTTACCATATCAATCAAACAAAAAAAATCACTGATTGTGATGTTTTAATTGCAGTCATGTCCCCCCATTTTGTCCAAAGAGGAGAACCGGCTATCATCAACAAGTTTGATCGAACCGAACTTGCGTTAAAATATGGTATTGATATTGTGGTTGAGCTTCCTACCCATTTAACTTTACAAAGTGCAGAAGTTTTTTCTAAATCAGCCCTTAAGCTCTTATCACTGATGAAGATAGATGACCTAGTATATGGTTCTGAGACGATGGATAAACCAGAATTAAAAGAGCCCGATACAAATCTATTAAAACAAGGATATTCTTATGCACGCTCAAAAAATATTGATGCCCTACTTCCTAATCAGATTTTAGGAGCTTATTATGAGAAATATGCTCAACTTTATGGAATTAAAACTCATAGAATTTTAAGAACCCGCGCCTATCATGATGAAAAAATCTATGAGGATATCTCCTCCGCAAGTGCAATTAGAAAAGCTTTTTTTGAAAAACAGGCCTACAAGCACAGTACACCCGTAAATTTAGATAATTACCTATGCTACAGAATTGAAGATTTATTTGAGTTAATTCGATACCAAATCATTATAAGTAAAGATCATCTCAGTGATTATCTGTTAGTAGATGAAGGTATTGAAAATTTACTATATAAAAATGCTTTAATTCATGACAACTATGCCGACTTTCTCAAGGCCTCAGTTTCACGTCGTTATACAGAAAGTCGCATCCGTAGGACTCTGATGCATATTCTTTTAGAAACCCCTAGAAATCTTCCTGAGCTGTCTCAGGTTCGTGTTTTAGGAATGAACCAAAAAGGGCAAGAGTATTTAGCGCAAATAAAAAAGGAAGCCCCTATTGTGACCTCCTTAAAGGATTATGAATTTAAAGATTTGGAATCAAAGGCAAGTGCCATCTTAAATATTGTGAAAGCTAATAAAAACCAACTCCTTAAAAAAGAAGTTGGAAAAATAATTATTATTTAAGAATCCGAATGTCTTCCCAAGGAAAACCTTCGCGCCCAAAGTGTCCAAAATTGGCACTCTCTCGATAAATAGGACGCAATAAATCCAGCTCATCAATCATATTACCGACATTGAAATTGAAGTTGTTTTTAATTATTTCAACAATCATTTCTTTGTCTTTTTTCTCTGTTCCAAATGTTTCAAGATGGATACTGATGGGTTCAATTAAACCAATAGCATAAGAAAGTTGAATTTCTAGACGATCACATAAACCCGCTGCCACCACTGACTTCGCCACATGACGAGCATAATAAGCTGCAGAGCGGTCTACTTTAGAGGGGTCTTTAGAAGAGAAAGCACCTCCACCAATACGAGCCATACCACCATAACTATCGACAACTAACTTTCTTCCAGTAGTCCCTGAATCTGAGAATGGGCCTGCGATAGTGAAAGATCCACTTGGATTAATGATATACTTTGTTTCCTCTTTTAACCACTTCTCATCTACTACAGGTTTGATTACTTTTTCCATAATAGTGGATTCAATTGTAGCATGGTCAATCCCCTCTTCATGTGATGCACTGACTACTATGGTATGTACATATTGTGGGATACCATTTTCATAGGCAACAGTTACTTGGGTTTTTCCATCTGGTTTTAGCCATGGAACTTCTTTTTTAATATCACTTAATTGCTTGGAAAGCTTGTGAGCTAAATCAATTGCAAGAGGCATATAAGACTCAGTTTCGTTGGATGCATAGCCAAACATTATCCCTTGGTCTCCTGCGGCTGTTGTTTCTTGTGAAGTTACGGCTGTGTTGATTTCTGAAGATTGATTACTGACCTTTACCAAGACTTCAAAGTCTTCCATATAACCAATATCACGAATCACATTTCTCGCAATTTGTTCATAGTTGATTGTCGCTTTAGTATTGGCTTCTCCATAAACTAAGACAAAATCATCCTTTATAGTTGCCTCCACTGCAATTTTGGATTGCTTATCTTGTGACAACGCTTCATCTAAAATAGCATCTGCTATTTGGTCACAAATTTTGTCTGGGTGACCATCTGTCACACTCTCTGATGTAAAATAATAAATACTCATAAGTTGCTGTCCTCTTTTCTTTAATTATCCAAAAAAAAGTCCTAGCAACGATAAGCTAGGCTTCATACTTTTGTATCCGCTTCTTATCGTTGTTAGCTTTACCACCTTACTAATGCAGGTTGGTATGAGGTTTCCGAGCTAACCCTCTACCTCAACTCTTGATAATTCATGTATTATCTTATCAAAAATATTCACTATATACAAGGCAAATCCTTTCTTTCTCTAACTTAAGGTAATTATTGATGTTCATTACTAAAGTGGATCTTTAGTA